>JBOFIL010000260.1:0-1374 GCA_051650165.1 Allobosea sp. | reverse complement strand
AAGCCGCATTTGGCGGGCGGGGATTGATTTGATCCATCACAGCGATGGTCAACCATGGATGGGGAAGGGCGTCCAGAGTACATCGTTGATATGCGCGGCCCCTGTCGCCAACATCACCAGCCGATCAAGCCCCAGCGCGATACCGGATGTCGGCGGCATATGCGGCAGGGCAGCCAGCAAATCCTCATCCAGCGGATAGCGCTCGCCATAGATGCGCTGCTTTTCATCCATCTCGGCAATGAAGCGCCGGCGC
This sequence comes from Allobosea sp., assembly GCA_051650165.1. Lineage (GTDB taxonomy): Bacteria > Pseudomonadota > Alphaproteobacteria > Rhizobiales > Beijerinckiaceae > Allobosea. The sequence goes on along the minus strand of JBOFIL010000260.1, from coordinate 1,121 downwards.
TGCTCGGCAGCATCCGTGAGTTCGCCGAAGGCATTGGCCAGTTCCACGCCGCAGGCATATAGCTCGAACCGCTCCGAGAGGCGTGGCTCGCCAGATTTCCGCCGTGCCAATGCGGCTTCTGGCGCAGGATAATCCATCAGCACGGTGGCGCGGCCCATCCCCAGATGCGGCTCGACCTTTTCGCTCAGGAGTTTCGAGAAAATATCCGACCAGCTGTCATCTTCCGTAATGCGGATGCCTATGGCCCGCGCCTGATCAGCCAGCGCGTTGCGGTCCGTGGCATTGCCATCGGAAGAGATGGTGGCCAGAAGATCAATGCCGGCATGGCGCGCCAGAGCCTCGCAGACACCCAGCCGCTCAGCCGGCAGACGCGGATCGCATTCCTTGCCGCCAAAGCGCAGATGGCTTGCGCCTGTCACCTCTGCCGAAAGCTGGATCAACGCCTCGCAATCGTCGATCAACGCTTCCAGCGGCGCATGGGCGCGGTACCACTCCAGCATGGTGAATTCCGGGGCGTGAAGGCGGCTTGCCTCACGGTTGCGGAAGCAGCGCGCGAAGGCAACAATCTGCATCTCGCCTGCCGCCATCAGCTTCTTGGCGGCAAATTCCGGCGAGGTGTGCAGATAAAGCCGGGTGCGGCTGCCAGACAAATCGATGAAATCGCTGGCGAAGGCCGACAGATGCGCCTCATTGCCGGGCGAGATTTGCAACTGCCCGGTCTCGACCTCGGTGAACCCCTCACCCGCAAACCAGCCGCGCAAGCCCGCAATAATGCGTCCGCGCTGAACAAGGCGCGGGCGACGAGCCGCGTGAAGCTGCGTGTTCCACCAAGGCAAATTCCTTTGAGATAAGCCTTCAGACACTGTGAGCCTTCCTTTTCGGCGCTTTCTTTTTCAGCCCAAAGCTGGCAGAGGGCGTGCGACTGAATTGAAGCCCTTCACGATGCAGCACAAGGCTGTTCGTCAAGGCGCTTGTCGCATTTTCAAGGATTGACCCCGTGCCGCGCATCATCGCCAGCTCCGTCCGCAAGGGCAATGTCATCGATTTGGATGGCAGACTTTATGTCGTCATCTCTGCCGAGAGCTTCTTTCCAGGCAAGGGCACGCCAACGACACAGATCG
>JBOFIL010000259.1:0-5970 GCA_051650165.1 Allobosea sp. | reverse complement strand
AAGCTGGCCGAACTTCTGCCCCATGTAGCTGTCGTCAGCGAAGAAAACCCGGCTGCGGCCTATGCGCGGCATGAGTTCATCCTCGTCGATCCGCTCGATGGAACGGCTGAATTTCTGGAAGGCGGCAAGGAATACTGCGTTGCGGTGGGTTATGTCATCGATGGCCGCGCATTGGCTGGTGCCATCGTCGCCCCGATGATAGGCCGCGCCTGGTGGGCAGGCACTCGTGCCTTCGAGGGCAGTTTCACCCCCGCCGCGCCGCTTGCCGCTCCGCTCACAGACATCAGGCCGATCAAGGCATTGCAGGGCCGCGCGGATCACATGGTGGCGCTTGTCAGCCGCCTGCATCCGGATGCGCGCAGCCAGCGCGCCCTTGAGCGGATGAAAGCGGCGGAATCCCGCCCGGTTTCCTCGGCGATCAAGTTCGGGCTGATTGCATCGGCGCAGGCACAGTTCCACATCCGCTGTGGCCCCACCATGGAGTGGGATGTTGCCGCGGGTGATGCCATTCTCAAGGCGGCCGGCGGCATGGTGACGGATTTGTCAGGCGCGCCGCTGACCTATGGTCTCAAGCGGCGGAATTTCAGGAATCCGCCTTTTGTCGCGGCATCCGGCTCGCGCGTCATGGCGCTGGCACTTGAGGCACTGAATACATAGGCGTTGTTTGAGCGCGCCTCAGCGACTCAACTGGCGGGCGACATCTGGCCAATGCGTGGATGCATCCCTTGCAAGGCGCGGATCATCCAGAAACCGTGAGCGGCTGTCTGGTGTGCGGAACAGAACCAAGCGCCCGCGATGGATCGTAAACAGATAGGGGTCGGCCTCGACAATGCGGGCCCGCGCGACGCCAACCGGATCTAGCCCCTCGAACAGGGGCACAAAGCTCTCGGGGTCAGCCAGGAATGCGGCCCGGTTGGCTTCTGTCGCAAAGCGCCAGGCCAGCCCGCGCCAACTGGCTTCGAACTGCGGTAAGCCGGGCTTCGCTTCGCCGCTGACATGATATGAAATCGCATCATAGCCACCAAGTGCCAGCCCGGAGACACGGCTGACCATCATGCCCTCGCCCACCTTCGGGAGGTCCGGCAGGCCCTCAGGAAGGCCAGCCCTTGCCGCTTCCGCGCCGAAATTTAACAAACTGGCAAGAAAGATGGCCGCGAGCCGGCTGCCAAAACCACAATGTCGCCTTGCCTTGGCCGGCATCGCGGTTGATCTTTGCATCATGTCGATTCGCGTCCATCTGGCGGGTGGCTTGATGCCATCTTCAGGCAGGCGTCGCTTCTAGGATAGAAACCTTTCGGTTCCGGTTATCCCGGTTGCTTGCATTTGATCCAATCTGGAGATGCCCAACATGCTGGATCGCCTGAGACCTGCTCTGGTTACGAAAGCGCTTCTTGCCGCAACGTGTCTTGTCGCTTTCGGTAATCTGGCCATTGCCCAGCAGCAGCGCACACCGCGCCCTCAACCAGCACAAGGGCAGCAGGGTTTCCAGAGTGGCGAGCTGGTCAATTCAGGCCATCAGTTTTTTGGCACTGTCTCGCGCGGGGTTGCGCTCACCATCGAGGAAGCAACGCGGCGCTGGGGTGAGCCCAATGGCTATATTCTGGGGCAGGAGGCGAGCGGCGCTTTCGTGGCAGGCCTGCGTTATGGCGAGGGCACGCTCTACACCCGCAATGCCGGCGATCGGAAGGTGTATTGGCAGGGGCCGTCGATCGGGTTTGATTTTGGTGGCGATGGCGCGCGCACCATGATCCTTGTTTATAATCTGCCCAAGATCGACGCCATCTATCAGCGCTTTGGCGGGGTGGATGGCTCGGCCTATTTCATCGCCGGCTTCGGTTTTACGGCCCTCACCGCCGGAGATGGCATCACGCTGGTGCCTATCCGCTCCGGCGTCGGCGCGCGGCTTGGTGTGAATGTCGGCTACCTCAAGCTTGCGCCCGAAGCGACCTGGAACCCGTTCTGAGGTTTTGTTCGCGCAACCTTCCGCCTCTCCTCGATGATTGCTGCCATCGTCTTCCCATGGCAGAACGCGTCTGAGCGCCGGTGCATGCCGGCAGGCAAGGCGAGCGACATCACGTGATCGACGCAATCATCTACACGGCGCTGGGCTTTCTGGCAGCAAGCCTGATTGGCCTGATGGTGCTGCCTGCCATATCACGCCGGGCTGATCGGCTGGCGCGCCGCCGCGCCGAGGCGGCGTTTCCGCTCTCCCTTGAGCAGGTTGCCGCCGAGCGCGATCATCTGCGCGCCGAGCTGGCCCTTCGGGAGCGCGGCTATGAGAAACGCGCTGAGGAAGCCGAGTCAATTCGCGCCGCCGCGCTTGGTCAGGCGGGTGTGCGCGACATGACCAATGCCGCGCTGGAGCGCGACCTTGCCGCGCGCCGCGAGGATATTGCCCGGCTGGAGAGCGCACTCGCTCTCATGACAGCGGATAGGGACCGGCTTGCGGGCGAATTGGCCGCTGAGGTCAAGGCGCATGGTGAGACAACGGGGGCGTTAGAGGCTGCGCGCGCCGAGATTGCCCGGCTGGAAGGCGTGCTGCACGAGCGTCAGGAAGAAATTGGCGGGCTCGTTCGCCAACGCGAGCAGTTGGAGCAGGATCTGGCAGGGCTTCGCTCGGTCAAGGCCGGCCTGGAGCACGATCTCGCCGCACGAACGCAGGAGCTTGCCACAACCACAAAGGACAAGGAGCGCCTCGCCGGCAGGCTCGCCGAATTGCAGGCCAGCCATGCCGAGCTTGGTGAGGCGAAGCGGGCACTTGATGCTGCTTTTGCCGGGCGTGGCCAGGAACTTGCGGCCGCGCGCGGGGAGATTACCAGCCTCTCCGGGCTGTTGCGCGAGCGAAAGGATGAGATTGGCAGCCTGACCATGCGCCGCGATCAGCTTGAGCAGGAACTGGCAGAGCTTGCCGCGGTTCGCGCCAGCCTCGACATGCGCCTTGAGGGCATGGCCGCAAGCCTTGATAGCTCAACCGCCGAAGGTCAGCGCGTCAAGACGGCGCTTGCTGCCTCCGAAGCGGGCAACGCAGCGGCTGCGAAGGAGAAGACATCGCTCGACAAGGCCTTCATGGCGCGCGGCAGGGAAATCGATTCAGAGCGCAGGCTTGCGCTTGATCATGCCGAGGCACGCGATCTTGCCCGGCTCCAGCTTGCCGAGGCCAAACGCCGCGAGGCAGAGACCGCGCGCAAGCTGCAGGACGCGACACGAACACTCGACAGGCTTCAGGCCGATTTGCAACGCGACCAGACGAGCCTTGGCAACAAGCTCTCCCGCGCCGAGGATAAAGCCGCGACATCGCTTGCGGCGCGGCGCGAAGCAGATGCAGCCATTGCCGATCTGCGCGGCGAGCGCGCACGCCTCAAGCAGGAGATCACCGCCCTCAAGCGTCAGCTTGCTGGGGCGGAAGCCGGCGCAAAGGCCGAGCAGGCAGCACTTCGCCGCGAGATCACGGCCGCTGCCGAGGCCCTCCTGGGCAAGCGCACGGGCAGCCAGCAAAGCGATGCCCCCACCCGCCGCTCTGCTGCGGCCAGCTGACGCACGCTGGCACAAATGGAACGGAACATGGTGCAGCAGCCGGAATTGATCTGCCTCGGCGAGGCGATGGGCGAGTTCAATTCTGCCCGCGCTGAGGCTGGCCAGTTCCTCTTCGGCCATGGCGGGGATACCTCCAATTGCGCGGTGGCCGCCGCACGCCAGGGGCTCAGCACCGCCTATGCCAGCGCGGTGGGCGATGACATGGCCGGGCGCTCGCTGCTCGGCATGTGGCGCGCAGAAGGCGTCGCAACTGAGTTGGTTCGCATCAATCCAGCTGCGCCCACGGGGCTTTATTTTGTCAGCCACGGGCCGGGAGGGCACGCGTTCAGCTACAGGCGCGAAGGCTCAGCCGCCAGCCTTTATGGCCCGGAGGATTTGCCACGCGAGGCGATTGTCGGCACGCGAATCATCCATGCCTCCGGCATCAGTCAGGCTATCTCGCCCGCGGCATGCGATGGCGTGTTCGAGGCGCTTGCGCTGGCGCGTGAGTACGGCGTTTTGACCAGTTACGACACCAATCTCCGGCTCAAGCTCTGGCCGCTTGCCCGCGCCAAGGCCATTATCATGGCGGCCTGCGGCATGGCGGATATTGTGCTGCCCGGCCATGATGACGCGGCAATGCTCACTGGTTTGAGCGACCCGGACGCGATCTGCGATGTGTTCCTGTCGCTCGGTGCCAAGGTTGTTGCGCTGACACTTGGTGCCGAGGGCTCGCTGGTCGCGACGCCTGCCGGGCGCGAGCGCATTCGTTCCATCACCGTCAAGGCCATCGATGCCACCGGCGCCGGCGATGCCTATGATGGCGCATTCCTGGCTGAATATCTGCGCACAGGAGACGCCTTTGCTGCCGGGCGCTATGCCAATGTCGCCGCGGCGCTCTCGACCGAGGGCTATGGCGCGATCAGTGCCATCCCGCACCGCGCCGATGTGGAGGCGCGCATGGCCCTCGCCGGGAACGCCGGCTGATGGCTTTCCAGATGGCTTTCCCGGTCCTGTCCAAGAGCCGCGATATTCTCGCCCGCTATCCCGTCATCATCAGCGATGTCTGGGGGGTGGTGCATGATGGAATCACTGCACATGCCGATGCCTGCGATGCCTTGATCAAAGCCCGCGCCGGGGGCGCATGCGTTGTGCTGCTCTCGAATTTTCCAGGCTCGGGTGAGATGGCGGCGCGCGTGCTCGATGCCAAGGGTGTGCCGCCCGGCGCATGGGATGGGCTCGTCACATCCGGCGACATCACGCGGCGGCGGCTGGTGGCCAGCGGAGTAAGGCGCATCTTCCATATCGGCAGCCATGGCGATGACGAGGTCTATGATGGGCTCAGGCTAACGCTTGTTGGCGAGGAAGAAGCCCAGATGGTCGTCGCGACCGAACTGCGCGATTATTACACCGAGCAGCCCGAAGAATACCGCCCGCTGCTGAAAAGGCTGGCGGCGCGCGGGTTGCCATTCCTGTGTGGCAACCCGGATTATGTCGTGCATGTAGGCGAGGATCTGCTGCCCTGCGCGGGCGCATTGGCGCTGATCTATGAGGAGCTTGGCGGCGAGGTGTTCTGGGCCGGCAAGCCGCATCGCCCGGCCTTCGAGGCAGCGCTTGCCGAAGCTGCCCGTTTGCGCGGCAAACCCGCCAGCGCCGATGAGCGCGTGCTGATGATAGGTGACACCGTCCGCACCGACCTTGCAGGCGCAGCCGCATGTGGATTCGATGCGCTGTTCGTGATTGGCGGCGTGCATCGCGACGAGACCATGCCGGGCGGCGTGATCAATGAGGATGCCGTGCGGGCCTTGTGCGAGGCGGCGGGACTGAAGCCTGTTGCCGCAACGTCCAGCCTTGTGTGGTGAGTGATTGCAAGGGAGCTTTTTTCCCCGCGCCGGATCAGGTAGAGACATTGCGCCTAAGACGTCCCGGTAGCTCAGCAGGATAGAGCAACGGTTTCCTAAACCGTAGGTCAGGGGTTCGAATCCCTTCCGGGACGCCATTATCTGCTTGCGCGCAGCCGCCACACCAACCCTGCGCGCGGGCTTCGAGTTCGGATTGCGCCCTTCTCTCTCCGCCATTTCCCAACATCAGCCGGGTTGACCCAACCAATGCGCATCCTGCTGGTTTATTGCCACCCTTGCACTGAGAGCTTTGGTGCTGCCTTGCGCGATACAGCCAGTGCGGCATTGACCCTGGCTGGCCATGAGGTTGATCTGATCGACCTTTATGCCGAGGGCTTTGATCCGGTGATGGGCGCTTCCGAGCGGCGCGGCTATCACACGCCGGGCGATATCGAGGTGCCGGTCGCTGATCATCTGGCGCGGCTCAGGCAGGCAGAAGGGCTGATCTTCATCTACCCAACATGGTGGTATGGCCCGCCGGCGATGCTCAAGGGCTGGCTGGACCGGGTCTGGGTCCCGCATGCCACCTTCGGCATGCCCGAAAAAGGCCAGCCCA
>JBOFIL010000258.1:0-1729 GCA_051650165.1 Allobosea sp. | reverse complement strand
CAAAGAGATAAATCAGCAGGATGCCGATCAGGAATGTCGGCAGGCTGACGCCAATCAAGCTGACGGCCTGGAACAGTTTGGCCAGAAAACTGTCACGCCGCAGCGCCGTGTAGACGCCCATCAATATGCCGACCACCAGCGCGAAGATCGCGGCACACAGCGCTAGCTCCAGCGTGGCGGGTGCGCGCTCACTCAGCAGCTGCGCCACCGGGATGCGGAACTGATACGACATGCCGAAATCGAAATGCAGCGCCTTCCAGAGGAAGGTGCCGAACTGCACCATCACCGGCTTGTTGAGGCCGAGCGACTGGCGCAACTCCTCGATCGCTGCTGCGGGCGTATCGGGGCCGACCATCTGGTTCACCGGGTCACCGACAAAGCGGAACATGGCAAACGAGATCGCGCCGACCGCGAGCATGACAAGCAGTGACTGAACAATGCGGCGGATGATGAAGGCGAGCATGGATTGGTGTGCCTCGTTCGTCATGCCAGGCCTTGTGCCGGGCATCCACGTCTTACTGGCTAGTCAGGAAAGACGTGGATGGTCGGGACTAGCCCGACCATGACGCGATGAGTCTAGCTGTTCGTCACATCACTCCTTTGTCGCCCACCTCAGCATCACCTGGTTGTCGGCGCGCTGGGTGAGCTTCACCTTCTTCGAGATGCCCCAGGCAAGCGCCTGCTGGTGCAATGGCACATAGGCGAAGTCGGATGTGGTGATCTCATAGGCCTGCTTGATCAGGGCATTGCGTTTGGCCGTGTCGCTTTCGACCAGAACCTTGTCGGCCAGCTCATCGACCTGCTTGTTGCAATAGCCGCCCAGATTGGCCTCGCCGCGCGGTGTGCCCTCTGCACGGCAACCATGAATATCAAACAGGATATTATGGCTGTCGAAAGTGCCGGGGGTCCAGCCCAGCAGATAGAAGGAGGTCTTGTAGCCGCCCGCCTTCAGCACCTTGGCGAAATACTGCGCCTTGGGCTGCGCATTGAGGTTCACCTTCACGCCGATGCGTGCCAGCATGCCCACAACCGCCTGGCAGATCGGGCCGTCATTGACATAACGGTCATTCGGGCAATCCATGCCGACCTCGAAGCCATTGGGATAGCCGGCATCGGCCAGCAGCTTCCTGGCAGCCTCGGGGTCGAATTTCGGGCTGGTGAAATCCTTCGAGAAGGGCACCAGCTCCGGCGCGATCATCAAGGCGGATGGCGTCGACAGGCCGCGCATGACGCGGGCCTTGATCGTCTCCTTGTCGATGGCCTGGTTGAAGGCCTGGCGCACCCGCACATCCTTGAACGGGTTCTTGCCCTTGACGCTTGATTCCAGCAGCTCATCGCGGATCTGGTCGAAGCCAAGGAAGATGGTGCGCAGCTCCGGCCCGGCCATGACCTCGACCGTGCCAGCCGAGTTGACGCGCTGGATGTCCTGCACCGGCACGGGCTCGATCACATCGACCTCGCCCGAGAGCAGCGCGGCGACACGGGTCGAGTCGTTCGGGATAGGCGTGAAGATGATCTCTGTCAGGTTATGCTCCGGCTTGCCCCACCAAGTCGCGTTAGGCTTGAACACGGTGCGCACGCCCGGCTGATGGCTCTCGATGCGGAACGGCCCGGTGCCATTGGAATTGAGCGCGATGTGGCTTGGCGTCGTCGCCGAGGCCGGTGTCGGCGCGGCAGAGCCATTGGCTTCAGCCCATTTCTTCGAAACGATGTACCAGGTGTCCCATTG
>JBOFIL010000257.1:0-2123 GCA_051650165.1 Allobosea sp. | reverse complement strand
AGCGCGCGCTTGTGCGAGCCTGAAGCGAGGAACTTGTCTGCGGTCGAGAGCGCGAAGACGAAGCCCGAGCACACTGCCGCGACATCAAAAGCTGCACCTGCCTCAATGCCAAGAGCTGCCTGAATCTCTGAAGCAGTTGAAGGGAAGGTATGGTCCGGCGTGGCCGTGGCGCAAACCACCAGATCAATGTCCGAGGCTTTCAAACCGGCATCGGAGAGCGCCGCGCGCGCGGCGGCCGTGCCCAGCGCAACCGTCGTTTCATCATCTTCTGCGATATGACGGGCGCGGATGCCGGTGCGCTGGACAATCCACTCATCCGACGTCTCGACGCGGGCCGCCAGCTGCTCATTGGTGACCACGCGGCGCGGAAGGGCGCTGCCGCAGCCTGTCAGGACGGATCGTATCATCGTTTATCCCTGATCTTCCTGCTGCGCCTATTTCTATGGTTTTAGCAGCGCAGCCTTTTGCCCGCTATCAGACAGCCGGGTCAATATCGGATGAGGGGATGGCGGCCTTTGCCACCATGTCCCTGAGCTTGCTCATCAGCTGATGCTTGGCCATGTCGTAGCCAAGATCGACCGCGCTGGCGAAACCGACAGCGTCTGCCCCGCCATGGCTCTTGATCACGATGCCTTCCAGGCCAAGAAAGACGCCGCCATTGACCTTTCGCGGGTCCATCCGGTCTTTCAGGGCCCCGAATGCGCCGCGCGCGAACAGATAGCCGATCTTGGCCATCAAGGTGCGGCTCATGGCAGCCTTCAGATATTCGCCGATCTGCTTGGCCGTGCCTTCAGCGGTCTTCAGTGCAATATTGCCGGTGAAGCCTTCCGTCACCACCACATCCACAGCGCCCTTGCCCAGATCATCGCCCTCGATGAAGCCGTGGTAATCGAGATAATCGAGATTGGCCTCGCGCAGGACCTGGCCGGCGGCCTTGACCTGTTCATTGCCCTTGATTTCCTCGACGCCGACATTGAGCAGGCCAACGGTGGGGCGATCAATATCGAACACCACGCGCGCCATGGCTGCGCCCATCACGGCCAGATCAATCAGATGCCGGGCATCCGCGCCAATGGTCGCACCAACATCGAGCACCACGCTCTCGCCGCGCAAGGTGGGCCACAAGCATGCAATGGCCGGGCGCTCGACCTCGGCCATGGATTTCAGGCAGAACTTCGACATCGCCATCAGCGCGCCGGTATTGCCCGCCGAGACGCACACATCAGCCTCGCCGGTCTTCACAGCCTCGATGGCTTTCCACATGGAGGATTTATAGCGACCGGCACGCAGCGCCTGGCTTGGCTTGTCATCCATCGCCACCGCCACTTCGGTGTGATGAAAGGTGCTGACCGCCTTGAGCTTGGGATGCTTCTCAAGCTCGGGCTCGACCATTTCTGCCTTGCCGAACAGCGCAAAGCGCATATCCGGGTGGCGCTCCAGCGCCAGCGCACAGCCCGCAAGAATAACGTGCGGCCCGTGGTCGCCGCCCATCACATCAATCGAAACGGTGGTCGGTCTGTTAGTCGTCGGTGTTGCCATCAGTCGGCCTTGCCCTGTCTGGGTCTTGTCACAACTGTCCCCACCGGGAAAAGCATGGAGATGGAATCGACCGCGCCTGCGGTCAACCGGGGCCGGGACAATACCCCGTTCTGCCCGCCCCGCAAGCTGGCAGACCTCTGGCTGATCGGGTGAAGGTCATTATGCATCACGTTTCAGCCCCTTGAGCGCCGCAAAAGGATGCGTGATGTCGGATGTTTCCACGGCTGGAAGTTCCGCATCCGGCTTTCGCGGATAGGGATCCAGCGCCAGCGCGAAGAATTGCAGCAGAACCGCGCCAAGATCTGCCTCACCCTCGATCAGTGGCTCTGGCGGATCCTCGCCCTCATAGGCGACATCCTCGGCCTCTTCCTCACGCGCCTCGCGGGTTGTGACAGGCGGCGCGAAAGCAAAGGACACCTCCTCGCGGATTTTTGCCGGCACAGGCTCCAGCGTTACCACGCATGGCTGCACCACATCGGCTTTCAACGTGCCCATCACGCGCAGCTGATCGCCGCGGCGGTTGATCTTGAGATCGGCCACGAGCTTCTCGACAGCGATGCAGCCATGGGCGCGGGCAATGGCCC
>JBOFIL010000256.1:0-2887 GCA_051650165.1 Allobosea sp. | reverse complement strand
GGCACCAACCGTTTTTCGATGTGTTGCTCAAGTGCTTGGATAACTACTCAGAGCGCGCGTGATCTTGCTTCACCGCTCCCGCATGGCCTGCATTTGCATGCGCGTGATCGGCTTCATGAGATATTGCAGAACTGATTTGCGGCCTGTCAGAATATCCGTATCGGCGACCATGCCCGGAATGATCGGCAGTGACCGGCCCTTGTGCTCCAGCGCGGCGCGGTCTGTCCGCACCTGGATCAGGTAATAGGTCTCGCCCTTCTGGTCGGTGGTCGAGTCTGCGCCGATACGTTCGACCTTGCCGGCAAGGCCACCATAAATCGAGAAATCATAGGCCGTGATTTTCACGGTTGCCGCCTGTCCCGGGCGCAGGAACGCCACATCCTGCGGGCGTATCTTGGCCTCGACAAGCAGCGAGTCATCCCGCGGCACGATTTCAAACAGATCCATGCCTGGCTTGATCACCTGGCCTTGCGTGTTGACGCTCACGCTCTTGATCAGGCCGGCAACAGGCGCGCGCACCTCGGTCCTGTCGCGCTTGTCTGTGTCGGCGCGCATGGTCTGTTGCAGCGAGGCCAGTTGAACGCGCATGTCGTTGAGCTGGGTCAGCGCATCGGAGCGCCAGGCCTTTTCTTTTTCGGTGCGCTTGCTTTGGGCCTCTTCAAGCGCCTGACGCGCGCGCGGGATGGCGGCGCGGGCGGCATCCAGCGCGCCCTGTATTTCATTGATGCGTGTATCGATGCGAATGAGTTCGAGGCGTGCGGCAGAGCCGCGCTCCACCAATGGTGCGGTCAAGGCCCGCTCTTCGCGCGCAAGCTCAAGGCCTTTCTGGTGGCTCTCGATCTTCACGCCCATTTCGATGATCTCATTGCGCCGCTGGTTGGCTGCCTGATCAAGACCGGAGAGCGCCGCATTGATCTCCTGGCGGCGATTTGTGAACAGGTCGCGCTGTTGCTGCACAAGCTCGGGCGCTTGTAGGATCAGGTCATCGTTGAAGACAGGCTCCTTGCCCTCTGTCTCGGCCTCAAGCCGCGTCATGAGTGCGCGCAGGCCCAGGCTCTTCTCGCGTCGTTCGCCGAGCGAGGCATCTGCCGCGAGAGGATCGATCTGCAAAAGCACATCGCCGGCCTCAACGCTGGCGCCAAGCTCCGCCCCAATGCGGCGCACAATGCCGCCTTCGAGGTTCTGCACCACCTGCACACGCCCGGATGGGATCACGCGGCCTTGACCAACCGTGACCTCATCGAGCACGGCGCTGTTGGACCACCACACGAAGCCGCCCACCAGCGCCACCAGCGCGATTGTGCTGACATGAACAAGCATTCCGGGGCCGCGCAGCAGCGGCGCGCTGATGGATGTCAATTTGCCTGGCATTGGCAGGGTGCGGATCTCAGCGCTCATGCGGCTTTCTCCGCTGATGTGTCAGCTGGCTTTCTGGCCTGTTCCTGCAAAGTCTTCAGCACATTAGCCTTCGGCCCGTCAGCCATGATGCGGCCACCCTCAAAGACAACGAGGCGGTCCACCAGCTCCAGCAGCGCCGGCCGATGCGTGACGAGAATCAGCGTCCGCTGCCCGGTCGCGTTCTTGAGCTGCTCGACGATATGAGCCTCCATGCGGCCATCCATGTCGCTGGTGGGCTCATCCAGCAGCAGCATATCCGGCGCGCCGATGAGGGCGCGGGTCAGCGCGATGGACTGGCGCTGGCCGCCAGAAAGGCCCGCTCCGTTCTCGGCAAGCAGCGTGTCGAGCCCGCGTGGCATCCGGCTGATCCAGCCCATGGCACCCGTGGTGGCCGCGCTGGCCAAAATATCGGCGTCACTGGCACCTGGGCGGTGTAGTGTCAGGTTCTGGCGCAGGCTGCCCTGGAACAGCTGCGGGTTCTGGCCACAGAAGCCAATGCGATGACGCAGCTGAAGCGGGTCGATGTCGTTCAAGGCCAGATCACTGATAAGGATACGACCGGCATTTGGCTCATGCAGTTTCAACAAAAGCTTGAGCAGACTGCTCTTGCCAGAGCCGACACCGCCGATGAAGCCGACGCGCTCGCCCGGCTGGATCGTCAGGTTGATGCGCTGAAGAGCAGCGGGCATCTGCGGGTCGTAGCTGAAGGTGACATCTTCAGCGCGAATGGTGCCGAGTGCCTCGGGCAATGTCACGAAGGCGTGTGGCTTGCCGCGCTCCTGCGGGGCGAGCGCCATGTCCTTGACCGCGCGCCACGCCAGCCGCGCCGAATGCAGCTTGCTGGCAATGGCGGCAATTTGTGAAAATGGCCCGAGCACGCGCCCGATCAACATCATGGAGGCCATCAAAGCGCCGCCGGTCATGTCTCCGCGCGCCACAAGCAGGCAGCCATAGATCACGGCAACAATGGTCGCGATGGCCTGGCCAGTCATCACCAGATTGAGCCCAAGCGTTGCCCATACGCGGCTCCAGAGGCCAACCCGCAAATGCTCAGCTACAGCTTTTTCATAGCGCTGTGCGGCCCAGGGCTCGGCACCCATGGCCTTGAGCGTCTCAAGTCCGTTCAAGGTCTCCACAATGATCGTGTTCTTGATCGCTGTATCGCGAAATGCCCTCTCCTGAAGGCGGGCGAGCGGCCAGTTGACGGCGACATTGGCAAGGATGATCACCGGAATGGCGAGCAGCGCCACGAGCGCCAATGGCCCGGCTATCACAGCCATGACGGCAAGGAACAGCAGCGCGAAAGGAATGTCGCCCAGCACGGTCAACGTGGTGGAGGCGAAGATTTCACGCAGCGTTTCATATTCACGCAAGGTGTTGGCCTGCATGCCGCTTGAGGCTTGCCGCGTCTGCAGCTTCGCCCCCAGCATGCGTGCATGGAGGCGGTTGGCAAGGCGCACATCGATGCGCTGGCTGGCCTTGTCGGCCA
>JBOFIL010000255.1:0-3209 GCA_051650165.1 Allobosea sp. | reverse complement strand
GTCTCGCTCCTGATCGACAATTCCGGCTCGATGCGTGGGCGGCCCATCACCGTGGCGGCGACCTGCGGCGACATATTGGCGCGCACGCTGGAGCGCTGCGGCGTCAAGGTCGAGATCCTCGGTTTCACCACAAAGGCCTGGAAGGGCGGGCAATCGCGCGAGGCGTGGTTGCAGGCCGGCAAGCCCGCCATGCCGGGGCGGCTCAATGATCTGCGCCACATCATCTACAAGAGCGCTGATGCGCCCTGGCGGCGGGCGCGCAAAAACCTTGGCCTGATGATGCGCGAGGGCTTGCTGAAAGAGAACATCGACGGCGAGGCGCTGGATTGGGCCCATAAGCGCCTACTGGGCCGGCCAGAGCAGCGCAAGATCCTGATGGTGATCTCGGATGGTGCGCCGGTGGATGACTCGACGCTGTCAGTGAACTCCGGCAATTATCTTGAGAAGCATCTGCGTCATGTGATTGGCGAGATCGAGGGGCGCTCGCCTGTCGAGCTGATCGCCATCGGCATTGGCCATGATGTCACGCGCTATTATCGCCGTGCTGTCACCATTGTCGATGCCGAGGAGCTGGGCGGCGTGATGACAGAAAAGCTCGCCGAACTCTTCGAAGATGCGCCGCAAGGCAATGCTCCGCCCAGGCGTCGCAGAGCTGCTGCGTGAGGTTCAATCGCAGGCGGTTGCTTGGCGCCGGTGCTGGTCTTCTGGCCACAGCCGCGTTTGGCGGCGTAGCGCAGGCACGACTTGCGCGGCAGACCGCAGTTGATGTGCAATCTGCGCGAATCAGGAATTTCTCGCTCACCCAAGCTGACAAGCGCCGTTTTGGCGGTCTCATATTCCGGTCCGGGCTGAGGCTCACATCTTCACTTGAAGAATTTGGCGGCTACTCCGGGCTGTGGCGCGCCGGCGATGGCGCAGGACTGGTGGCGGTGAGTGATGCCGGCCATTGGCTCACCGGCAAGCTTCGCCATGAAGGCGGGCTGCTGGCGGCGTTGGAGGATGTCACGCTTGCGCCGATCCTGCGCGGCGATGGCACGCCGCTCAACCGCACGCGCGCCTATGACACCGAAGGGCTGGCGATTGTTGGCGGCGTGGCCTTTATCTGCATCGAGCGTGTGCATCAGGTGATGCGGTTCGATTTTGGCAAGGACGGCGTGATGGCACGTGGGCGGGAAATCCCTGTGCCGCGCGAATTGAAACGTCTGCCCTCCAACAAAAGCCTTGAGGCGATTGGCATTGCGCCGCCTGCCCACCCGCTGGCCGGCGCTGTGGTGGTCATCGCGGAGCGCTCCGGGGCTGAGGCCGAACCAACGCAAGGGGCCATTCTCACCGGGCCACGCGCAGGGCTGTTTCAGATCACGCGCCCCGGCGGCTTTGACATCACGGATCTGGCCTTCCTGCCCGATGGCGACATGCTGGTGCTGGAGCGCTGGTATCGTCCGTTCCGCGGGGTCGGCATGCGCATCCGGCGCATTGATGCCAAGGCGCTGGTGCCCGGCGCGATGCTGGATGGTGAGGTGCTGATTGAGGCTGATTTAGCTGAGGAGATCGATAATATGGAGGGGCTTGCCCTGCATCAGCAGGGAGGCAAAACTATCTTGACGCTCATCTCGGATGATAATTTCTCGGCGCTGCAGCGCACGATCCTGCTGGAATTCGAGCTTGCCTGAAAAAGGCAGATGCCGCTTCGCCGCAAACAAAAAAGCGGCCCGTGAGGACCGCCTTTCAAAACCTGTCAGGTAAAAGCCCGCTCAGTTGGCGGCGAGCTTCTTCTCAAGGTCGCGCTTCAGCGTGCGGGCGACGGGGGAAAGATCACCCGCGGGGGCCTTGGCAAGGAAGGCATCGAGGCCGCCGCGATGATCGACCGTGCGCAGCGCATTGGCCGACACGCGCATGCGCACAGAGCGGCCCAGTGCATCGGAGGTGAGCGTCACATTGACGAGGTTCGGGCGGAACACCGTCTTGGTCTTGATGTTGGAGTGGCTGACCAGATGCCCGGTCAGGGTGCCCTTGCCTGTCAGTTCACAGCGGCGTGCCATCGTGTCGATCCTCAACTCGTAAATTCAAGTCTGGTGGTGGCGATCCCGGCTCAAACGAAAATGCCGACACGCGAAGCGCGCCGGCCCATTGAGCACCGGACCCATGAAACTCAGCGCCGCAATAACCGGCATCACTCGTTTCGTCAAGGATGAGGATGCGACTCTGGTCTGCGCTAAGGCTGTCTTTTGAAGAATATATGATGCCTCTCGCCAATCTGCCTTGCCGGCGTCACATTAGCGAGCGATTCGGGGGATTGTCCCCATAGGCGGAGCCTCAAAATGCCGGGTCACTCCCGCTCCTTGCGATATGGCCTTTCCGGGGCGCTTGCCCTCATGTGCGGGCTCGGCTCCGCGCATGCGGCCACGCTCGATATTTCCTATGATATCAGCCTGTTGGGTCTGACCATCGGCAATGCCACCTTGACCGGCGATGTCGGGGGCGAACGCTACAAGATGGAGGTCCGCGCCAAGCTGACCGGCCTGGCTACCGCAGTATCGGGCGGGCGGGGTGCTGGCACAGCCAGCGGTGTGATGGGCGCGAAGCTGCCGCCAACAGCCAGTTTTGCAGTCACGGCGGCCAATTCATCCGAGCAGCGCACTGTGCGCATGAACATCGAAAAGAATGCGGTCTCGGTTTCCGAGATCGTGCCGCCCATGGAAGTGCGGCCCGACCGTGTGCCGGTGCTCGATGAGCACAAGCGTGGCATCATTGACCCGATCAGCGCGATGATGATGCCGATGGCAAATGGCGACCCGCGCAATGCCTGCAATCGCACGATCCCGATTTTTGATGGCGCGGCCCGCTACGATATTTCGTTGAGCTATGCCGGCTCGAAGCAGGTCACCAGCGATGGCTATAATGGCCCAGTGACGATCTGTGCCGTGCGCTACACGCCAGTTGCCGGGCATCGCAACCGCAAGCCCGTGAAGTTCATGGCCGAGAACAAGGATATCAATGTCTGGCTTGCGCCCGTGACCGGCGCGAAGGTGATGCTGCCTTACCGCATCTCGGTGAAAACCATGATCGGGACATTGGTCATCGAGGCATCGCGCTATGCGACCGAGCCGGGGGCCACATCCAGCGTCAAGCGCTGAGGCACAAGCCTCACGCTTTCACAGGCCACTCTTTGATTTTTCTTCGTGGCCCATTCCGGCACGGATGCGTTAACG
>JBOFIL010000254.1:0-4359 GCA_051650165.1 Allobosea sp. | reverse complement strand
TGCACGATGAGCTTACCCACCAGCGAGTCGTAATAGGGCGGAATTCTATAGCCCTGGTAGACAGCCGAGTCGACGCGCACGCCCAAGCCGCCCGGCGGATGGAAATAGCTGATCTGGCCAGGAGAAGGGCGGAAGGTGCGGGCATTTTCGGCATTCACCCGGCATTCGATGGCGTGGCCGTTCAGCGGAATGTCTTCCTGTTTCACTGAAAGCAACGCGCCTGACGCAATGCGGATCTGCTCGATGACCAGATCAATGCCGGTGATCATCTCGGTGACGGGATGCTCGACCTGAATGCGCGTGTTCATCTCGATGAAGTAGAACTTGCCGTCTTCGTAGAGGAACTCGACCGTGCCAGCGCCCGAATATTTCAGGTCGCGCATGGCCTTGGCGCATGTCTCGCCGATCTCGGCGCGCATCTCGGGGTTCAGCGCAGGTGAGGGGCCTTCTTCCCAGACCTTCTGGTGGCGGCGCTGGAGCGAGCAATCGCGCTCATGCAAATGCACCGCGCCGCCCTGGCCATCGCCCAGCACCTGAATTTCGATATGGCGCGGCTTTTCGAGGAACTTCTCGATGTAGACAGCATCATCGCCGAAGGCCGCCTTGGCCTCGGTCTGTGCGGTCTGGAGAGCAACGACAAGATCGCCCTCGGTGCGCGCAACCTTCATGCCGCGCCCGCCGCCGCCGGCTGCTGCCTTGATGATGACGGGATAGCCGATGCCGCGCGCGATTTTCAGCGCCTCGTCAGGGTCAGACACGCCGCCATCCGAGCCCGGCACGCATGGGATGCCGAGCTTCAGCGCTGTGCGCTTGGCCTCGATCTTGTCGCCCATGATGCGGATATGTTCGGCTTTCGGGCCGATGAAGCCGATGCCATGGCTTTCCAGCACTTCGGCAAAGCGGGCATTCTCCGAGAGAAAGCCGTAGCCGGGGTGCACCGCATCCGCGCCAGTGATTTCGCAGGCGGCGACGAGCGCCGGGATGTTGAGATAGCTCTCGCGTGTTGGCGGCGGGCCAATGCAGACACTCTCATCTGCCAGGCGCACATGCATGGCATCGGCGTCTGCGGTAGAGTGCACCGCGACCGTGGCGATGCCAAGCTCTTTGCAGGCGCGCAGGATGCGCAGTGCGATTTCGCCGCGATTGGCGATCAGGACTTTGTCAAACAAGGTCCACCCTCCGTTCGCGTTCAGGAGATCACGATCAGCGGCTGGCCAAATTCCACCGGCTGTCCGTCGTCGACCATGATGGCCGTAACCGTGCCGGCATGCGGCGCGGTGATGTCGTTGAAGGTCTTCATGGCCTCGACAAGCATCAGCTTGTCACCAACCGAGACCTTGGTGCCGATCTCGATGAAGGCCTTCGCGCCCGGTGCTGGCCGCAGATATGCCGTGCCGACCATGGGCGAGGGAACTGTGCCGGCAGCAGGCTCGGCCTTGGTCGCGGGTGCGACGCTGGAGGCCGGGGCAGCCACAGGCGCGGGTGCTGCCATCATTGGCGCAGGCGCTGCAACGGCGACATGGGTCGTCACATTGCGTGCGACGCGAATGCGCAGATCGCCCTTGCCGATTTCGATTTCGGAAAGATCGGTCTCGCCGATCAGCTTGGCAAGCTTGCGCACCAGATCGGTGTCAAACGGGGCATCCTTGCCGGATAACGGGGCTTTGGCCATGGAACTATGTGCTTCTTCTGGTCGTTTTGGCGAGTCGCTCTCAGCAAGAGCAACTGCCAGACTGAGTGAAAAAACGCGCCGGCCCCTGAACCGGTGCGGGCGCCCTTCTAGAACATCGCGATGAGAAGGGAAACCCGGCCTGGGGATAAACTAGGGGCTAAAGCACAGCTTGCCTCAAATACTGACCTGAAACGGTCTCAACAGGCTGATTTTCCGCATTTGCGCAGCGATGCAATGCGGGTTTTCATCGCTTCAGCGCTCAGTGCACCGAACGCGACCTCGTCGCCGAGGATGAAGGCAGGTGTGCCTTCGATGCCAAGCCTGTCGCCCAGAGAAATGGTTTCCGCAATGGCCGCCTTGGTTTCCGGGGCTTCCATATCCTTGCGCAACCTGGCGACGTCCGCGCCCATTTCCTTGGCGGCTTCGAGGGCCTTCTCGCCATTGATGCGCCCGCGCTGGCTCATCAGCTTGAAGTGAAAATCCCAGTATTTCGCGCCGTTGAGCTGCTTCTTGGCAGCGACCGCGACACGGCTCGCTTCGAGTGAGTCTGGCCCGAGAATCGGAAAATCCTTCAATATGATGCGCAGTTTTGTATCAGTGCTGGTGAGGGTGCGCAGAACCTCGAGCGAGGTTTTGCAATAGCCGCAATTGTAATCGAAGAACTCGACTATGGTGACATCGCCTTGTGGATTGCCGACCACAGCATGATTGGGCGAGTCGAAAATCACCGCCTTCTCCGAGATGACCACCTGCCTCTGGGCTTCGAGCTCGGCCAGCTTGCCGCGTCGCTCAAGCTCAACAAGGGCATCCTTGATGATCTCGGGGTTCTTCACGATGTAGTCCCGCACGATCTCTTCAACAGCCTTGCGCTGATCGGCATTGAGGCCTTGTTGCGCGCTGGCCGGCTGCGGTGAGGCACCGAAGGCGATGAGGCACGCAACCAGGGCTGCCGAGAGAAGCGATTTAAAGGGGCGGATCATGTCTTGTCCTTCAGCTCTGGTGAGCAATTCACTCTGGTCATCATTGACCGCGATTCGGTTCAAAATCAGCAAGTTCCTGCGCCTTGCGCTGCTGGGGCGTACCCTTGGGCAGTTTGGCGGCGGCGCGGGTGGCCTGTGTGCGGGCTGTCACCCAATCGCCGGTCAGATGCGCAAATTGCGCGGCGGAGAGTTCCGCCATCGGAATGTTGCCCTTCTGGGCATAGGCTTGCGCCAAGGTCTTGTGCGGATCAGCCGTGTCCGGTTCGCGCTGCGCCACAACGGTCAACTCACGTATCGCCCCATCCACCAGGGCCGCATTGCCCGAGGAATACATCGCCTGGCCAAGCATGAGGCGGATGGGAGAACTGTTCGGCGAGAGCGACACTGCTTTCCGCAGAGGCTCGACCGAGGCGCTGGCGCGGCCAGACTCCAGCAGAACCTGCCCCTTCAGCTCATGCAGATAGGCATTGCCTGGCCGCTCGCGGATCAGCGCATCAATCAGCGTCAGTGCCTCGCCTGAGCGCCCAAGCTTGTAGGTGGCGATGGCGCGGGCATAGCGTGCGGCAAGGCTGTTGTTGCTGGCAGGGTAGCGGCGGAACACCACTTCCGCGCGCTCGGTGAAGCCGAAAAGCTTCGCCCGCATCATGTCATGGCGGGCCTGAAGCTCTGGCGTGTCTTTCTTGTCGAAATAAGGGCTTTGGCGGACCAGCTCCTCCAGCTGCGCGATGCGCTCCTGCGGCATGGGATGGCTGATCGTGTAGGGGTCAATGGCGCGCGATGAGATGAAGGCCGAGGCCTGCGAAAACCGCTCGAAGGTGCGCAGCATGCCCTTGGCCGATTGCTGCGTGGATGAGAGAAAACGCACCGCGGCGCGGTCCGCCGCCTGTTCTTCGGAGCGCTGATAGGCGAGAAGATTGCGCCGCGCCATTTCCGGCCCGCCGGTGATTGCGCCCATGACGCCGACGCCCTGATTGCCAACGCGGTTGCCTGCGGCCACCGAGCCAACCGCCGCCGCAGCGCCGGCCAGCATCCCGACGACTGACAGGATCTGCGCATTGCCGACCTCCTGCCGCAGCCGCGCCAGATGCCCGCCGGCAATATGCCCGCTCTCATGCGCCAGCACGCCAATGACCTCATTGGGTGTCTCAGCATCCATCAACACACCCGTATTGATGAAAATCATGCGGCCATTGGCAACGAAGGCATTGAAGCTCTTGTCCTCGATCAGCACGATGCGCGTGGCGCTGGCGTTGACGCCCGCTGCCTGCAATACGGGCCGCGCATAGTCACGCAGCAATTGCTCAATCTCGGCATCGCGGATTAGCGAGAGCTTGCGCCCGCCAGATTGCGCCTGAAGTGGCGCAGGCAGCAACGCGTACAGTGCCGCCAGCACAGCTAAGGCGGCCTTCAAGCGCTTGCTCCAATCCAGCAATCTATTCCGATCCATGGCGTTTCGCTCGCACCGGATTTGGGCGCGGTCAAGGCATCTGTGAAAGCTGGCTACTCAGCGGCAGCGCGAGGGCCGGGGGCTGGCCAAAGCGCGGCGTGTTGATCCGCCCAGCCCTCCATCACCTCCTTCGCCCGCGCCGTCAGCAACCGCTTGCGGGCAACTGACTTTTCGGGGCCGCGCAGACGCTTGCCATCGGGGCCGGCCTTGGGCGCAGGTATGGGCGGAAACAGGCCGAAATTTACATTCATCGGCTGGAA
>JBOFIL010000253.1:0-1392 GCA_051650165.1 Allobosea sp. | reverse complement strand
AAAAAACCTGCTGCAAAGAAGGCTGTGCCGAAGAAAGACTGAGCCCGGCTCCCTCTCCCCGCTTGCGGGGAGAGGGTTGGGGTGAGGGGCGACCCTTGAGCCTGTCCTTGCAAACAGCCCCTCATCCTGTCCTTCTCCCCGCAAGCGGGGAGAAGGGACGCGCTTACATGTGGCACTATTTGTGATACCGGTATCCCTGCCTTCTGTTTTTCCTGTCATTCCCGACGCCCAAGGCGGGCGGGAATCCATAACTCAGGCTTATCCGTTTGCGGCTTGCAAATGGATTCTCGCTCGCGCCTTGCGGCGCGTCGGCAATGACAGGCAATTCAAGCCCCTACCCCACAAGTCCCTTCAACGGCTTGATCTCGCTCGAACCCGGAAACACCTTCTCGGCCAGCACAGGCCCCGATAGCCCGAACAGATCGCTGACCACGCCCTTGGCGACGCCGCGCAGATCCGTGGTGGGCTTCAAATCACGCTGCTGGTGCAGCTGTTCTGGCCTCAAGCCCGGCCAATCAGCGATGATGCGCCGGCCCTTGACCGCGCCGCCGATCAGGAAAGCGCAGGTGCCGGTGCCATGATCGGTGCCAACGGTGCCATTGACCCGTGCCGTGCGGCCAAACTCGGTGGCGACCATGACCACCGTGTCCTTCCAGTGCGGCTTCAGCCATTCTTCAAAGGCGGCAATCGCGCCATCCAGCCCGCCCAATAGGTTGGCCAGCCGCCCGCTCGCGCCGCCCTCATTGGCATGCGTGTCCCAGCCCTCGAAAGCGAGCGCGGCGATGCGCGGGCCATCATTGGCGGCAATGAGCTTGGCGGCTCCCGCCGCCACCTGACGCATGCCCTCTGCCGTATCCGCGCCGGAGCGTGGCCGGCCTGAGCCGGTCATGCCCTCGCCGCGCGCGATCTTCTCGGTCTCGATGCCGCGGTTCAACGCCTCGGCCAACTGCTTGTCGCGCTGGCCATAAAGATCGGCGAGGCGCGCGATCAGATCATCATCTGCGCGTTGGATCACGGGCGGCGCCCAGCCGGTGACGGGAGCCGGCCCGCGCACCACCAGCGGCGGCACGACACCAACACCCAGCGCGCCCTTGCGGCTGATGGTCTCGCCCGGCGGCAATGCGCCAATCAGCCGGTTGAGCCAGCCGGATTGCGTCATGCCCGGCCCACCCTGCCCGCTCTCCAGCACATCCTGCCCATCGAAATGCGAGCGCTCGCGATAGCCGGTGGCGGCAGCGTGGATGACGCTCGCTTCACCCGCCGCATAAAGCCGCGACAGGTTCTTGAGTGCAGGATGCAGAAAGAAAAAGCCATCGAGCGGCAGCGCCGCCTTGTCGCCATCCTTCTGGAGCGCGATGCCGCCGCGAAGCTCCGCATAGGCGGGGTCGCCCA
>JBOFIL010000252.1:0-12342 GCA_051650165.1 Allobosea sp. | reverse complement strand
GCTGCTGTGGCCTGCACCGTGAAAGCAGCCAGCGTCGCCACAGCATCTGCATCGGGCAAAGGCTCAACGATTTTCGCGCGCACGTGGAAATCATTTCGGTCGAGCGATTTCGGCGGCCTCAATGCAAAGAATGGATTGTCCATCAGCGCAGCGAGGGTTGGGCCATGCACTGTGCCAGAGCGCGCGATACGGCCATCCTCATCAAAGGGTAGGCCAAAGCGGCGCAGCATCAGATCATCGATCAAGGCCGAGGCCGGGCCAGTATCAAAAGCGATGGTGGTCTCGCCATCAATATAGGTGACATTGGCGACGCCGCCGAGGTTCAGCACCATCAGCGGCGCTTCAAGCCTCGCTCCAAGCGCGGCATGATAAAGCGGCACCAGCGGTGCGCCCTGCCCTCCTGCGGCCACATCGGCGAGACGGAAGCCATCGACCACACTGATGCCGAGGCGCTTGGCCAAAGCAACGCCGTCGCCCAATTGCCGCGTGAAGCGCTTTTCCGGGCGGTGCCAGACGGTCTGGCCATGCAACCCGACAAGATCGACCTGTGAGGCATTGAGGCCATTCTCTGCCATGAAGGTCGCAATCGCATCGCCAAAGGCGCGCGTGACATCAGCTTCCAGCTCAGTCAGCGGGTCAGTTTCGGCGCGTGCCGGGTCTTTCAGGAAATCCTGCAATCTCGCGCGCAAAGCTGACGGGTAGGGCAGCGTTGTGCCGGCACGCGGGCGCACATGGCACATGCCATCGGTCTCGATCCAGGCCACATCGATGCCATCCATCGAGGTGCCGCTGATTGCGCCAAGGCAGGAGAGAATCGGCAGGTTGTGGTCAGACAATGGCAGCTCTCAGCCGGCCTTGGGGCCGCAATAAATGTCATAGATCACGCTGATGACACGGCGCACATCCTCACTGGCGAGGCTGTAATAGATCGTCTTGCCATCACGGCGGGTCTCCACAAGCCCATCGAGCCTGAGCCGCGCCAGTTGCTGCGAGACTGTGGGTTGGCGAAGCGAGAGCAATTGCTCAAGCTCCGAGACCGAGCGCTCGCCCTGAGAGAGGATGCACAGCAGCAAGAGCCGATGCTCATGGCTCATTGCCTTCAGGAAATCGCTCGCCTTGCGCGCCTTGGTGAAGAGCATGTCGAGATCGGCCATGGAACTGGCTGCGGGCACGCAACCTGCCTCCTGCCCCTGCCCATCAGGCGCATCGCGCGCCAGCAACGTGACATCGTCGCTCATGAAGCTGCCCCCCGCCGGCTGGCCAGCATCTTGCCGAGCAGCCCCCAGAATTGTTCTGGCCCGCCATAGCCGGTGATGCGGCCAATCTCGCGGCCATTTTCCACCAGCACGAAGGTGGGGGTGTAGATCACTGTCGCCTTCAGGGTTGAGCCCACCTCGGCATGGCTGGGCGCGCCATTATCGACATTGATGCGCCGGAGCGGAGCGGCGCGGCCCTCTGTCGTCTGGCCATAGACTGGCGCAATCTCGCGCTCCCAGCGGATGCACCAGGCGCAAGACTGGCGCTCGAACATCAACAGCTCTGCAGCTTGCGTTGATGCGCCCAAAACCCCGCCAAAACCTCCAGCCAAGAGGCAGAGCCCGGCAGCGAAGGAGAGCCAATATCTGCGGCTGCGTTTTTCCATTCGGCAAACATAATCGAATTTGTATATATATTCCATACAGCCGGCAGAATTGCTGCCGCGCCCGCGGGGATAATGGCCTCACATGTTCGATATTTCGCTTGCAGGCGCATTCCTGGCCGGACTGCTCTCCTTCTTCAGCCCCTGCGTGCTGCCGCTGGTGCCGCCCTATCTGTGCTACATTGGCGGGGTGAGCTATGCCGATCTGGCGCGGCAATCTGAACCGGCAGGCTCTTCACGGGCCATTGATTGGCGCATCGGGCGGCTGGCGCTGGTCTTCACGCTCGGCTTTGCCACGGTGTTCGTCGCGCTTGGGGCCACTGTCTCGACGCTGGGCATGGCGATCACCAGCCATTACCGCACGCTGTCCATGATCGCAGGGGCGCTGATTTTCGCCATGGGCCTGCATATGGCCGGGTTCATCCGCATTCCGCTGCTGTATCGCGAGGCGCGGTTTCAGGCCGCCACCACGCCCGCCAGCGCCGTCGGGGCCTATCTCATGGGGCTTGCCTTCGCCTTTGGCTGGACACCCTGCGTGGGGCCTGTACTCGCCTCCATCCTGATCGTGGCAGGAGCCGAAGCCTCGGCCATCCGCGGCGCGAGCCTGCTCGCCGCCTATGCGCTCGGCATCGGCATCCCGTTCATCATCGCCGGCCTGTTCGCGCCGGGTTTTATCGGCCTGCTCGCCCGCATCAAGGGCGGCATGGGGCTTGTGGAGCGCATCATGGGCGCAGGGCTGATGCTGACTGGGCTTCTGTTCATGACCGGGGCCATGCCGCGCATTGCCGGCTGGCTGCTGGAGACATTTCCAGCTCTGGCCACAATCGGCTAAGCTATTCGAAGGAGGATCACCCGATGCTCACACGCCGTGTTTTTGCCGCCTCATCTGCCGCGCTGCTGGCCGCGCCGCTTGCATCGCGCTCGGCCCTCGCGCTGGGCCCTGCGCCCAAGCTTGGCGAGGATGGGCTCTATCATTTCGATTGGTATCTGGAGAGCTTCCTCGACATCGCCGAGGACATCGCGGCGGCGAGCGCCAATGGCAAGCGCCTTGCCATCATGTGGGGGCTCAAAGGTTGCCCGGCCTGCCGCACCATGCATGAGGTGCAACTGCGCGATGAGGCGACTGTCGCCTATATCCGTAGCCATTTCGAGATTTTGCACCTCAACCATATCGGCGCGCGCGATGTCATACGCCCCGGCGGGCAGAAAATGGCCGAGAAGGCCTATGGCGAGGCGGAAGGCATCCGCTTCACGCCCTCCATCCAGTTCATGCCGGAGAAAACCAGCGGCGCGTCCACGCGGGAAGTGGCGCGCATGCCGGGGCTGCTGGAGCAGAAGCCCTTCCTCGCCATGTTCCGCTATGTGAAGGAGAAGGGCTACGAGGCTACGCCCTTCCCCGAATGGCTGAAGAAACAGGGTGTGTGACCGGCATTGCCGTCATGGTCGGGCTTGTCCCGACCATCCACGTCTTCCTTCAGAGCATGCCGAAAAAACACGCCCAAGTCGTGGATGCTCGGCACAAGGCCGAGCATGACGATGGAGTGGCTCACTCCAGCTTCACGCCTGCATCCTTCACCACCTTGCCCCAGCGGGCGACTTCCGCCGAGACGAACTTGCCGAAATCAGCGCCCATCAGCGTCGGTATGGTGGAGCCGCTCTTGCCCCAGCTTTCCTTGATCGCGTCTGACGCCAGCGCCTTGCGCAGTTCGGAAGACATCCGCTCGATGACTGGCGCGGGCGTGCCCTTGGGCGCAAACAGCGCATACCAGGTGGCGACCTCGTAGCCATTGAGGCCGGCTTCAGCAGCGGTTGGCGTGTCCTTCACCGTGTCAGAGCGCTTCTGCGCGGCAAGCGCAAGCGCCCGCAGCGTGCCGCCGCTGATCTGCGCAGCCGAAGACCCAAGCCCGTCGAACATCACATCGACCTGGCCGGCGACCAGATCCTGCATCGCAGGCCCGGCGCCACGATAGGGCACATGTACAATCTGCGTGCCCGTGAGGAGCTTGAACAATTCGCCTGCCAGATGGTGCGTGGTGCCATTGCCGGCTGAGGCATAATTCAGCTTTCCGGGGTTCGCCTTTGCAAAATCAATGAACTCCTTCAGTGTCTTGGCCTGAACCTTGGCGGGGTTGACCACCACCACCTGAGGCGGCTCGGCGACCAAACCGACGGGTATGAAATCAGTCTCGATGTTGTAATCGAGCTTGGGGTAAAGCGCGGGCGCAATGGCGTGATGCGCCGCCCCGATAAAGAAGCTGTAGCCATCGGGCGCGGCTTTCGAGGCCGCTGACGCACCGACCGTGCCGCCTGCCCCGCCGCGATTGTCGATGATGATGCGCGCATTCATCTGCCGCTCGAGCTGCGCCGCCAGCGGACGCGCGAAGGTGTCCGTGCCGCCACCCGCCGGGAATGGCACGATGATGGTGATCGGCTTATCAGGCCATGTCTGGGCGATGGCAGCTTGTGGCAGGCCCATGAGGCCGTTAGCCGATGCCAATAGCGCGCAGGCAAGAAAGACGCGGCGTGTCGCGCGTGTGGTCATATGTGATCCTCCCAGATCGATTTTCATGGCCGGCCTTGATGGCCGTGCTCTCTACCGAACTTAGATCGTTTTATGCCGAAGACCAGCACCTCTTTCTGCGTGACGGCCATAGAAAAAGGCCGGCTTTTGGCCGGCCCTTGGTGTCCAGGCAGAGTTTGCGCGATCAGCCGAAGATGTCAGCCGAGATGCCGGCATACCAGCCCATGTTCTCGGCCTGGGTTTCCTTGCGCAGCTCAGGCGTCTCGCCGGTCTTGGAGACAAACGGCGTCACCGAGGTGATCTTGCCTTCCTTAGCCTCGAAGGTGCCGCCGATCTTCACGGCATCGTCCGTCTCGAGCAGGCTCCAGCAAGTGTTGGTGTAGCGCGCCGGGAAGACACGCGAGCCGGTGAGCTCGCCGCGGATGGTCATGGCCGCAACCTTGGCCTGGCTGTTGGCCGAGAAGGCCGATTTCGGCATGTCGCCCGCAATGGCCGCATCGCCCAGCACGAAAATGTTGGCATCGATGCTGGATTTCATCGATTCGGGCAGGATGGGGCAGAAGCCGGAGGCATTCACCAACTGCGCCTGCCGTGCGATCTCGCCAGCCATTTGCGCCGGAATGACATTGACCAATGCGCAGTTCTTGTAGGTCTCGAAGCCGGTGGTGACGGTGTTCGAGGCCACATCCACCGATTTAAGGCCGGAATGCACCTTGGGGCCGAGCCACTCGACCATGCCCTTGTAATGCTTCTCCCAGCCTTCCTGGAAGAGGCCCTGCTTGGAGAAGGCCTCCTTCGGGTCGATGATGAAGATCTTCGAGCGGGTCTTGCCTTGCGCCTTCAAGTTGTGCGCCATCATCGAGATGCGCTCATAGGGGCCGGGCGGGCAGCGGAAGGGGTTGGGCGGGGCAACCATGACAATCACGCCGCCATTGGGCACTGCATCCAGCCGGCGCTTGAGCAGGCGGGTCTGTGCGCCCGGCTTCCAGGCATGCGGCATCTTCTCTTCGGCGTCTTTCGACCAGCCAGGCACGGAGTCATATTTCAGATCAATGCCGGGGGAGACGACAAGCCTATCGTAAGGCAGGCGCCGGCCATTGCCCAGCACTACCTCCTTCTTGTCGCGGTCGATGGCTGTGGCGCGAGCCCGCACAACCTGCACGCCATGCTTGGAGATGCCATCATATGAATGCAGGATCGAGCCATAATCCCTGAACCCGCCGAGGAAGAGGTTCGAGTGGTAGCAGGTCTGGTAATTGGCGTTTTCCTCGATCAAGGTCACCGCAATCGCGCCATTCGAATCCTTGGCGATATACTTGGCCGCAGTTGCGCCGCCAGCGCCGCCGCCAATCACCACCACCTTCGGCTTGGCCTGCGCCAGAACGGCCGGCGCGCCGATGGTCATTGCACTGCTGAGAGCAAATCCCCCCGCAATCAGTTCACGACGATTGATGCTCATGATGATCCCCTCATTTTTCTTGTCTGCGTCTTCGGTCTCTTGGCCAGCCGCGTGCAAACGGCCTGCAAATCACGCGGTGATTGTTTCACCCAATCTTGATGTAGGCAAACCCCTTCGCCTGCATCGCAGCCACTGTCGCCACACCTGATGGCACGAAACTGATGAAATCGTCACGCCGCGCCTTTTCTCGATCAAGCCGCTGGCGCTCGAAGGTGATGCTGCACAGATAGACTTTCAGCCCCAGCTTCGCGAGCGGTGGCACACGCTCGAATATCTTGGGAACGGTTGTCTCATCTGACCAGGGCGTGCCTTCCAATGTCTCAAGGAAGAACTTCACGCCCGCACCATGCGCCACGACGCAAAGCTGCACATCGAAGGGATTACCGCCATAAACCGAATAATGGTTGGAGATGTTGGTCAGGAGCTGGCTGAATCTGTCAGGCTGGCCGAAATCGCAATGATAGAGGCAGGCAACATCCGCCTCCTTCTTCAGCTCTGCAAGGCTGGATTGCCGAACAGCACCGAGCGCGCCGGTGCTGGCGATGCCGGAAGCTGCGGCTGCCAGAAGCCCGCGGCGCGTTGTCATGCCTGCCATGATCCCTTCCTTCTGATTGTTCTTTATAAAAGACAATCGTTCTTTATGAAAGACGGTCTCCTAATTTATTTTGGGCTGCGGTGGCAAGGCCCCGAAATACGATGCCAGCGCGGCAATCTCCTCATCTGACAATTTGGCGGCGATAGCCCGCATCACGGCATTTTCGCGGTCAGCGCTGCGATAGGAATTCATGACCGCAATGAACTGATCCTCTGGCCAGGCGATGATCATCGGTACATTGCCGACCACACGCCCGCTGGCCTGATGGCAGGTGACGCATTCGCGCGCCAGATGCGCGCCTAGCTCTCTGTCGCCGGCTGATTGCACCGCTGTCATGCCGGCGGCAGTCACCAGCATCATGGCCACCAGCGCGGATACTCCCCTTAACACCATCAGACAATCACCCCCCAGTGATCGGTTATTCAGCCTGCGCAAGCTTCAATCTACCTCAACTTCAATCCACTCGCGGCCCGGTTTTCGAATCCGGCGTTACATCCAGCACCGAGGCGCGGCCTGTGACCTTCGCGACACCCGGCTTGCAGTTCTTCATGCAGGGCTCCCTGCCCCAGAACTGTTTCTCGGCTTTCTCGCGGTTGTCATCATAAAAACCGCCGGCATTCGGCATTTTCATCGATGTGAAATTCTTGTCGGAGAGTTCGAACTCCTCATCCTTCACGATGTCATTGAGAAAGAGAATGTAGGCGGTGAGCGCGTATGTCTCGTCCGCCGTGAGGGACTGCGCATTGCCGAAGGGCATGGCGCGGCGCGTGTAATCAAACAGCGTCGAAAGGTCCGGCCAGAAGGAACCGACCGTCTTGTCAGGCCTGTCTGCGCCCAGCGTGCCCTGCCCGCCTGCCAGCACCGGCCAGCGGCCATTGCCCTGGCCGAACTCGCCATGACAGGCCGCGCACTGCGTCTGGAACAATTCATCGCCCTGTTTCACCGTGCCCTTGCCCACGGGGAGGCCCTTGCCATCCGGGCGCACATCAATATCCCAGGCGGTGATCTCCTGCGGCAGTGCCTCCCGGCCAAGGCCGAGTTTTTTCTGCGGTGCTTGCGCCATGGCGAGCCCGGCCGCGAGAAGCGTTACGCCTGCGAGCGATACCGCAAGGCTCTTACGAAATCTCGACATTCTCGGTCTCTCCATTGGCGCGGACCAACCAGGTCTGGATGCCGTTATTGTGGTAGATGGAGTTGACGCCCCGCACCTTGCGCAGCTCCTCCTTCGTGGGCTGGACATAGCCGGTCGAGTCCATCGCGCGGGACTGGATCATCAGCTCGCGGCCATCCCAGTCAAAATCGACGTAGAAACGCGTCACGGATTTATCGAGCACCGGCCCGTCAATCCGGGCGCTTTGCCAATTGCGCCCGCCATCAAGGCTGACATCGACGCGCTTGATCGTGCCACGCCCCGACCACGCCATGCCGGAAAGCACATTGCGGCCCTTGTGCTTGAGTGGCGCTTGCGGCGATGGGTTCGTCACCACGGATTTGGCATCCATGATGAAGGTGTAGCGGCGCGAGCGGCCATCGGCGAGCAGATCGGTGTATTTCGAGGTTTCCTCGCGGGCCTGCCAGGGCTTGTCTCCGGCCTCGATGCGGCGCAGCCACTTGACCCACATATTGCCTTCCCAGCCGGGAATTACGGCACGCAGCGGGTAGCCTTGCTCGGGGCGCAGCGCCTCGCCGTTCATGGCGAAGGCGATCAACACATCGCTGAGCGCCTTCTCGACGGGCAGCGAGCGGTTCATGGCGGACGAATCCGCGCCCTCGATGTTCAGCCATTTGGCTGATGGCTTGAGGCCAGCCTCATCGAGCAGCACCTTCAGCGGCACGCCGGTATACATCACATTGTGGATCATGCCGTGGGTGAACTGGCAGCCATTGAGCTGCGCGCCGCGCCATTCCATGCCGGAATTGGCGGCGCATTCAAGGAAATACACGCGGTTGACGCGCGGCATCCGCTTTATGTCCTCCATGGTGAAGACCAGCGGCTTGTCGACAAGGCCATGGATCATCAAGCGGTGCTTGGCGGGGTCGATCTCGGCGATGCCGCCATGGTGGCGCTCAAAACACAGCCCATTCGGCGTGATGATGCCATCCAGCTCATGCAGCGGCGTGAAGTTCACCGAGCTTTGCCGGCTGGCGGTGAGCCATTCCACATCACGGCGCACCACATGCTTCTCGAAGGGCGAGGGCTTGCCATAGGGGCGGTCCGCCACGCCATCACCCAGCACACGGTTCCAATCCTGCACATCGGTGATCAGCGGATCAGGCTTCTTGTCCTGCGCCGCCGCGGGCAAGGCCGAAGCCGCAAGACCTGCCGCGCCTGCACCTGCTGCGCCAAGAAAGCGACGGCGATCGAGTTTTGTTGTGTCAGACGTTTTCGTCATGCTCGTCCTGTTTCCGGGCTGAAAGCTTTTGCGCAGGTAGCCATTTATGCTCAAATCCCGACCACCTTCACCGCATCAAGGGCGCGCGGTGTGATGGTCTTTTTCGCGGTGAGATACTGGCTCACCACATCCCAGATCGGCGGGCCTTGTGTGCCCTCATTGATCGAGGCCCAGCCCGCCACGGTGTAGTTGCGGTTCGCATCAATCGGCTGACCCGTGCGCAGCAGGGTGAGGCCGGAGATGCGGGTGTTGATCGATTTGGTGGGGTCAATGGTGAAGCCGATGCCGCCCACGCGCACCATATCGCCGCCGCCCTGCAAATACGGGTCCGGGTTGAAGATATTGTCGGCCACATCCTCAAGAATCGTCTTGAGCTGCGCGCCGCTCATGCTCATCCGGTAGCAGGCGGGATAGCTCATCGCGCAGGCGTTGGTCACATCCTCGAAGGTGATGTCCTGCCCCGGAAGCAGGCTTGCGCCCCAGCGCACGCCTGGCGAGAGCGAGATTTCGGCATCGCGCACCTCCAGCATCGCGTCGGTGAAGACATCATCGAGCGAGCCCTGGAAATTGCCGCGCCGATAAAGCAGCCCTTCCGTGCGACCCAGCACACGGGAGAGGTCTTTCTCATAGGGCGCACGGTGCTTGGCCACCAAAGCCGCCATCTCGGCATCGGGCTGGATCGCATCGGAGAAGACAGGGATCAGCCGATAGCGGAAGCCTTTGACCTCCTTGCCCTGCACATCCAGATCAAGCCGCGAGACGAACTTGCCATGCGAGCCGGTCGCAATCAGCAGCGTCTTGCCGACCTGCACGGCCTCGGGCAGCGCATCATGGGTGTGTGCTGTCAGGATCACATCAATCCCTGAAACACGCGCCGCCATTTTCCGGTCAATGTCGAAGCCATTGTGCGAGAGCAGCACGACGGCCTGCGCGCCCTCAGCGCGGGCATCATTGACCTCTTTCTGGAGCTGCTCCTCGCGCAGGCCGAACTGCCATTTCGGGAACATCCAGCGCGGATTGGCAATCGCGGTGTAAGGGTAGGCCTGCCCGATCACGGCGATCTTGACGCCGCCCTTCTCGAAAACCTTCCGCGCCTTGAACACCTCATCCTCGAATTCGGTGTCGCGCATGTTCTGGGCAAGCATGGGGAAGGCGAGCTTGTCAGTGATTTCCTTGACGCGATCCGCGCCAAGCGTGAACTCCCAATGCCCGGTCATAGCGTCTGGTTTCAGGAGGTTCATCGCCTCCACCACATCCTGCGCCTTGGTCTGAAGCGCGGTCCAGCTATTGGTCCAGGTGTCGCCACCATCCAGCAACAGGCAACGATTGTCGCCCCGCGCCGCACGGATCGCCTTCACAACGGTGGCGATGCGGTCAAACCCACCCATGCGGCCATAATTCTTGGCCAGCGCTGCGAAATCCTCGTTAGAAAGCGCATAGGCCATCGCCGAGCCGGTGGGTATTTTATACTGCGCCAGCAACTCCTTGCCGGTGATGTGCGGCACGAGGCCCTTGACCTCGCCGATGCCCAGATTGATCGACGGCTCGCGATACCAGACCGGCATGAACTGCGAATGCAGATCGGTCACATGGATCAGCGTGACATTGCCGAAGTCCTCGAAGCGCAGAATGTCTTCCTGGCTTAGCCGCTGCTGGGCGGCGGCCCGGCCAAGCGGCCCCATGCCGCTGCCAGCGGTGATCGCGGCAGCCGCCAGACCCGCCTGCACGAATTCACGCCTCGAAATCATGTGCCCTCCCAAAGCCATGATTGATCACTCGGGGGGCGCAAGCGCTGCCCCGTGTGTGTCTGTTTCGTCTGCAAGTCGCAATCTGGATAGGCGCACCGCACTTTTGCGGCGCGTAAGCGCTCTCAGGCCTCAGGCAACCGTCAGCTTGTTCTTCGAGACGTATTCCGAGCCATCATCATCCTTCCATGTGAAGGTGAATTCGCCGGATTTCGCCGCCTTGTAGAAGAACGACTGATACGGGTTGGCCGAAATCGCCGGGTGCCAGTTCGCCTCGAACACCACCTGGCCATCAAAGGCAGCGGTGAACTTGTTGATGATCTTGCGTGCGATGGTGGCTCCTTGCGCATCCTTGCGCTGGCCAGATTCCATCTCATGCGAGATCAGCGTCTTGATCTCGATCATCTCGCCGGCCTTGGCATTGGCCGGAACACGAACGCGGGGTGTGGGTTTGGTTGACATGTTGCTCTCCTCGCCTCGTGCTTCAGCCGCCGCAGCCGCCAATGGTCACCTTCACCTCGGCCTTGGCCATGTGCAGGCTGCCATTCGACATCTCGGCAACACAGATGATGTTCTGAGTCTGTGCGAGGCGCATGCGCGTGGAGGCAGAGGCCTTGCCGCAAGCGGGCGTGAAATTGTAGCTGACAATGCCCGGCAGCGGATTGCCATCGGCAAAGACATGCACGGATTTGACGAAATCGGCATCGCTCATCGGGCTCTCGACATCGACCGTAATCGGCACAACAAGGCCGTTCTCGGCAATCTCGGGCACATCGAGCTTGATCTTGCCTGACGCGATGGCCTTGTCGCCAAACAGCTTTTTCAGCTCGGCCTCGACGGATTTGGCATCGGCCAGTGCGAGCTTCGGTGCCAGCGCAGCGGCGAAAACCGCCAGTGAGCCTGCAAGCGTGGCACGGCGCGAGATGCGCCCATTCAGGGGTGTCATCCGCTTGTTCCTCCCTTTTTCATTCGCTTGACGGACAGTTGACTTCTCGCCCATCATTGACCCACATTGATATATCGTTTTTTGTGAATGTAAAGCCAGATGGCCAGCACCACACGAAGCGAAAGGTCGCACAAAGCGACCGGATAAGAAACGGGAGGTTCGGGATGAGGAACGCGGCATTTCGTGCCGTCATTGCAGCTTGTGCTCTGGGTGCAAGTGTCGCGAGCGGCCTGGCGCAAGCAACGGTGACTGACGCCGAAAAAGAGATCGAGCGCTATCGCGCCATGATCTCGGACCCGATGTCGAACCCCGGTTTTCTGGCGGTGGATCGCGGCGAGGTGCTCTGGGCGTTGAAGCGCGGCACGAAAAACGTCTCGCTCGAGACATGCAATCTTGGCGAAGGCCCCGGCAAGCTGGAGGGAGCATACGCCAAGCTGCCGCGCCATTTTGCCGATGCGGACCGCGTGATGGATCTTGAGCAGCGCCTGCTCTGGTGCATGGACAAGATACAGGAACTCGACACCAAGGATGTGATCACGCGCCGCTTCTCAGGGCCGGGCCGCGCCTCGGACATGGAAGATCTGGTGGCCTTCATCGCCAATAAATCGAGCGGCATGAAGATCACGCCTCAATTGGCCCATGCCAAGGAAAAGGAAATGGCGACAGCTGGCGAGGAGCTGTTTTACCGCCGCGGCGGGGTCATGGATTTCTCCTGTGCCACCTGCCATGCCGACACCGGAAAACGCATCCGCCTTCAGGGCCTGCCAAACCTCACCGAGAAAGGCAAGACCGCGCAGGAGACCATGGGTTCATGGCCGACTTACCGCGTCTCGCAAAGCGCATTGCGCACCATGCAGCACCGTTTGTGGGACTGCTACCGCCAGCAACGCTGGCCTGTGCCGGATTATGCCTCTGACGGGCTGACGGCTCTGCAAGTGTTCCTGAATGCACAGGCCGCCGGCGGCGAGCTTGCCGTGCCATCGATCAAGCGCTGAGGGCAACATCATGAAATCACTCATTCTTTCCGCTCTCGCCTTGATGCTC
>JBOFIL010000251.1:0-2672 GCA_051650165.1 Allobosea sp. | reverse complement strand
CATGCAGATGCGTGTCTATGAAGCCGGGCACCGCAATCAGCCCCTCGCCATCGATTTCAACTTCGCCTTTGTAGCGGCCATGCGTGCCCACAATCGTATCGCCCACCATGGCGATGTCGGTGTCGATGAGCGCGCCTGTCGCGAGGCAATAAAGCCGCGCATTCTTCAGCACGCGCTCCGCCGGAACCTCACCGCGTCCGGCGGCAATCCGGCGGGCAAGCATGTCGCTGATGGCGGTGCGGTCAGTCATGGCAGGAATCTCCGGTGAGCCGCCAGTGTGGAAGCATTGGCCGCGAGAGGGAAGGGGCTTTGCTGCCGCCCAAACTTTGTGCAGTCTTGGCCCGCGAAACCCTTGCCGGCTTGGGCGCGCTCGGAAAGATTAGGCAGAAAGATTAGGGCAGAGAAGATATGCCATGCTGCAACGCCTGACGCCCTCCACCCCCCCCATCGATCCGGCTGAACTGCCGGGGTATGTGCGTGCGCAAGGGCGCTTGGTTTTGGAGCTGCGCGCCGGCGCGAAGGGCACGCACATCGCGCGGATGTCTGAAAGCGGTGGCTTTCGCCTGAAGTTCCCGAGGCGCGATGATGGCATCACGGAGGGCATCATCGTCAACACCGCTGGCGGCATGACAGGTGGCGATACGCTTGGCCTTGAAGTGCTGGCAGGCGAGGGCGCATCTGGCCTCATCACCACGCAGGCGGCCGAGAAGATTTACCGCTCCATTCAAGGCCAGACGCAGCTTTCCATCAGGCTGGAGGTCGCGCCGCGTGCCAGCCTTGTCTGGGCCCCGCAGGAGACGATCCTGTATGACAAGGCGAAGCTCTTCCGTTCGCTTGAGGCGCACATCGCGCCCGATGCCCGCGCGGTGATTTGCGAGAGCCTCGTCTTCGGGCGCGTGGCGAGCGGAGAGGTGCTGAATGCTGCCAGCTTGCGTGATCGTTGGCGGGTGCGCATTGGCGAACGCCTTGCCTTTGCCGATGATGTGCGTCTTGAGGGTGACATTGCCGGCGCGCTGGCGAGAAAGGCCGTGGGGGATGGCGCGCGTGCCATCGCGACGGTTCTGCTGATTGAGGCCGGGGTTGAGGGCCGAATCGATGAGGCGCGATCGGCGCTGGAGAATGCGGCTTGCCAATGCGCCGCGAGCGCTCTGCCGGGGCTGATCGTCGCGCGGTTTCTTAGTCTTGATGCCGATGACTTACGGCTCGCACTGAATGGCTACCTCACACAGTTCTGCAATGTGCCAGTGCCGCGGAGCTGGCGATGCTGACCGGTGGAAATTGCGATACTGTGGCGGCTAAGGTCGCGTATCCGTCATTGGCGGCAGCTCAACTCTCCTTGGCGCGCAATTGCGCTGAACAGGGAAACAAGACCATGTTGATCATCACTGGTTTGAACTGCATCTATGACACCGGCTCACGTGGCTGGGCGATGGAACTCGCCTTTGCGGACGATACGGCCAAGCGCCGTTTCGATGTTGACAGCGCCGAAGATGCCGAGATGCTGATCGAGGCATTCGAGGACTCGTCCAGCGCAAGCTTTGATCCGGAAAGCGGCGAAATCCGCTTCGCCTTCGAATACGCCTTGGCCGAGGCGGATGAGGAAGAGGGCGAGGATGAAGATGAGGATTCTGAGGACGAGGAGTCCGAGGAAGAAGTCGCCGAAGATGAAGATGATGATGGCGACACCAAGAAGAGCAAGAGGAAAGCTGCATGATCCTGACGCCGCGTGAGAAGGACAAGCTGCTGGTCAGCGTTGCCGCAATGGTGGCGCGCCGGCGTCTGGAGCGCGGCGTCAAGCTCAACTATCCGGAAGCCGTCGCGCTCATCACCGATCACGTGATCGAGGGTGCGCGCGATGGCCGCTCCGTCGCTGATCTGATGGAGAGCGGCGCGCATGTGATTGCGGCTAGCCAAGTCATGGATGGCATCGCCGAGATGATCCATGATGTGCAGGTGGAGGCCACCTTCCCCGATGGCACCAAGCTTGTCACCGTGCATGAGCCGATCCGGGGCTCGGAAGGGCGCGTGCAGCCCGGCGAGGTGATGACCGCCAAGGGCCATCTCACCTTGAACGAGGGCCGCGAAACGCTGACCCTCAAGGTTGCAAATACCGGCGACAGGCCCATTCAGGTCGGCAGCCATTATCATTTCTTCGAGACCAATAACGCCCTGTCGTTTGATCGCGCCAAGGCGCGCGGCTTCCGGCTGGATATTCCCGCCGGAACCGCCGTGCGCTTCGAGCCCGGCCAGAGCCGCGAGGTGAAACTCGTGGCGCTTGGCGGCAAGCGCGAGGTCTACGGGTTTCAGGGCAAGGTGATGGGGAAGCTGTGATGTTCTCTATTTTCTTCTCAAAGAGATTGAAAAGAGAGCACCTAAAACTGATCATGCAAACTGAAGTAGCTCTCCATTATTTTTTGAGTTTCACCAAGAATGATGAAACGGCAAATATGAAGATTAAAGCCTATCAAAGGATCGTAAAAGATGTCCGTTTGCGTTGGGCGCCCGGTAAAAAATTGAATGCTGATGATGCTGAGTTGATGTTGGATGTAAATCAGACACTTAGATCAATATACACCAAAATCGGCCTCGATGCATTCAAGGATTTT
Organism: Allobosea sp.; assembly: GCA_051650165.1. Taxonomy (GTDB): domain Bacteria; phylum Pseudomonadota; class Alphaproteobacteria; order Rhizobiales; family Beijerinckiaceae; genus Allobosea. Next base: position 66 of record JBOFIL010000251.1, on the reverse strand, counting down.
GACGGCGAGTTTGAACCACTCGGAGGCTGGAACGAAGCTTATCGGCAGGTAGGCCTATGAAAGCAG
>JBOFIL010000250.1:0-2912 GCA_051650165.1 Allobosea sp. | reverse complement strand
CGCAGCAAAAAAATGCATCGCATGCGCATGAGCGCCTCAATCGCCACTGCGCATTGACAAGGCTTGCCCGAAGCACACGCCTCGCCCATGACTAGAGACCTTGGAGACGAGAGGACGAAGATGGACCGCCGTGACGTGTTGAAGGGCAGCGCCGCGCTGGCCGCCCTGAGTGCAATGCAAGATAGCGTGAACGCGCAGGCTGCCAAACCAGCCGCGCCAATCTCAGCGACCGGCCCTGTTGCTGGGCCCACACGCACACTGACAGCCGCTCCCGCGCGCCGCCAGCTCAAGCCCGCACCCTCCGCCCTGACCAACCTATGGGGCTTTGATGGCACAAGCCCCGGCCCGGTGCTGCGCATGAAGCAGGGCGAGACGCTGAGGCTTCGCCTGGATAACAAGACTGATGCGCCGCTTTCTTTGCATTGGCATGGCGTGCGGCAGGCGAATACACTGGACGGCGTGGGTGGTTTCACGGCTCCGGCTATCGCAGCCAACAGCGCCGGAGAGATCAGCGTGTCCCCGCCTGATTCCGGCGTGTTCATCTATCGGCCCATGGTGCTGGGCAACTCAGGCCGGCCGCAGGAGATGGGCCTCGCGGGCATGCTCATCGTTGAGGAGCGCGAGCCGCCGCAAGTCGATCACGACATCGCGCTGGTGGTCGATGACTGGCTTCTGACGCCGGAAGGCCAGTTAGCGCCGTTTCCTGCCGCCGGCACAGCGCCTGAGGCGGCCACTGGCGGGCGACTTGGCAACTGGCTCTCGGTGAATGGGCGCCCGGTGCCTGAGCGCACGACCTTTGCCCCCGGCTCGCGGCTGCGGTTGAGGCTGGCAAACCTCAGCAATGCACGCACGCTGCGGATTCGCTTCGATAACCTCAAGGCCTATGTCATTGCGGTGGACAGCCAGCCGACCGATACATTCGAGCCGCTGAAATCCACCCTGCCCTTCGCGCCAGGCACGCGCTACGACATCATGGTCGATTTGCTGGATGAGCCGGGTCAGGAGGGCAGCATTACTGGCATGATTGGCCCCGGCGCGCCGCTGTTCATGGCGATTACCGCCGGCGAGCCGATCACTAGGCGCCGCGCTGCCCTGCCCCCCATCAAGCCGCTGCCGCCCAACCCGGCCCTGCCGCCCGCCGTGCGCCTTCAGGATGCACTTCGAACAGAGCTGGTGCTTGCGGGAGGCGCAAAGGCCGGCGCGGAGGGCAAGCTTGATCTCACCGGTGTTGATCTTGCCGCGCCGTGGACGCTGAATGGCAAGCCGAACCGCGCCCGCTCTGCTGAGGAGGCCGACGCGCCCCTGTTCAGGGCACGTCGTGGCCAGCCAATTGTGCTGAAGGTGCAGAACACCACATTGTTCCCGCAGCCCCTGCACATCCATGGTCATGTCGTGCGCGTGCTGCACCCGCTCGATGATGGCTGGGAGCCGTATTTCCTCGATACGATCATCATCCCGGAAGGCAAGACGCTGCAACTCGCCTTCATTGCCGACAATCCCGGCAAGTGGCTGATTTCATCGACTGTCACGGAGCGGTTCGATACCGGGCTGTGGAGCTGGTTCGAGGTGATGAGCTAGGTCAGAACGCCCATTTCACATTGGCGGTGCCGCTCGCGGCCTGCGTGCGGCTGCCAAGCTCGGCATCGACCCGCGCGCCAACGCTGACAGCTGTGGTCAGGTTCACATCGCCGCCCGCGGCCAGCAAGGCCACATTCCGGTCAGGGCGCGCGCCAGTCACCGTGAAGAGCGAGCCCGGCAGGCCGACAAGCTGGCCGGTCATGTTCGCATCACGAGCGGTGTAATGGCTCCAGCCGGCGCGGATGAAGGCCGTGGCCGGCATGCTGCCAAGGCGCATGGCGCTTTCCAGCTTCAGGCCAAGCTCGGCGCGGGCGGTGAGATTGGTCTTGGCGAGGCCCGCCACACCGACCTGCACGCCGGTGACCTCGTTGGTCTCGACGAAGGAGCTGTTGCGGATGCTGGCGGCCTGGAAGGCTGCATAGGGCGAGGCCGAAACGCCCGCCAAACTCGCTACAGCCCAAGCGGCCTCGAAGCGGCCCGAAAGGCCGTTCAGATCATATTTGCTGACGACGCTGCTCTGGCCAAGCACAGGAATGGCGCGCGTGCCTTCGGCACTGCCGGTGAGCCATGCGCCGCTGGCAGCCAGCGACAATGCGCCGAATTTGGTCGAGCCGTAGAGACCAAGCTGGAACAGGTTGGTTTCGACCTTGCCAAGCCCGTTCGCGCTGGTTGACGAGCCTGCCGAGCCGCCCATCGCGAAGCCGACAATCGTTTCCGGCAGGACGCGCGCATCGACACCAACTGCCACGCCGCCGAAGCTGCTGTTCTGGCGCACATTGCCCTGCATGGCCTCGCCATCAACCCGGCCTGTGCCACCCGTCACCGAGCCCCAGACGTTATAGATCGGCGTTGGCCGGAAGCTCTTTGTCGCGATGAGGTCATCGCCGATGCCCTGAACGCTCTTCAGGCCGATGGCATTGCTGATCGCCAGCTGGGCCGGCGTCCAGCGCTGTTCCGCGTCCGGCGCATAGGCTGTGATCAGCCCGCCGGAGGGCGCGCTGCTGCGCCCCGGAGCTGCGGGGTTCATCATCGCGCTAAGAAAGCCGCTGGCGGTCTGTGCGCCAAGGGCCGGCGCGCCGGCATTGGACACGCCGGAAAGCTGGTCGAGGCCAGCCAGAATGCCGGCGCGGTTCTGGTTGTAGAGGCGGAAGAACGCATCGATATTCGCGCCATTGGCCACGGCCCGGTCCAGCGCGCTGGCAACACGGAACTGGTTGCCGGAGCCCAGTTGCGGCGAGGCGAAATTGGTTGCCACGACTGACGCGAGCGGGGCCGGCGTCAGCGTCAGCTGCGCCTGCGTGCCGGTATAGGTCACCGCCGTGGTCACGCCTTCG
>JBOFIL010000249.1:0-1603 GCA_051650165.1 Allobosea sp. | reverse complement strand
TGCCGGCGTGCTCAAGGTTGGCCAGAATCTGAAATATGACTGGCTGGTGTTCGCCCGCCACGGCATCGAGATCACGCCTTGCGACGACACGATGCTGATCTCCTATGTGCTTGATGCCGGCTTGCATGGCCATGGCATGGATGAGCTTTCGGAAACGCATCTGGGCCACAAGCCGATCAGCTTTTCGGAAGTCGCGGGCACCGGCAAGAATGCCGTCAGCTTCGATCATGTCGCGCTCGACAAGGCGACGGCTTATGCGGCCGAAGACGCCGATGTCACGCTGCGCCTCTGGCTGGCGCTGAAGCCGCGCCTCGCTGAAGAGGGCAAGCTCACCGTCTACGAGACGTTGGAACGGCCCATGGTGGATGTGCTGGCGCGCATGGAGCGACGCGGCATCGCCATCGACCGCGCTATTCTCTCGCGGCTCTCCGGTGAATTCGGCCAGCGCATGGGCGCGATGGAGGAAGGCATCCATGAGGCTGCGGGCGAGCGGTTTCTCATCTCATCCCCCAAGCAGTTGGGTGATCTTCTCTTTGGCAAGATGGGCCTGCCTGGCGGCAAGAAGACCGCTTCTGGCCAATGGTCCACCACCGCGAGTGTGCTGGAGGAGCTCGCCGAAGAGGGCCATGCCCTGCCGCGCATGATTGTGGAATGGCGCCAGCTCGCCAAGCTGAAGAGCACCTACACCGATGCTTTGCCGACTTATGTGAACGCCGAGACAAGCCGCGTGCACACCTCCTTCTCGCTCGCTGCCACAACAACGGGCCGGCTCTCCTCATCCGAGCCAAACATACAGAACATCCCGATCCGCACGGAAGAGGGCCGGAAAATCCGCACGGCCTTCGTGGCCGAAAAGGGCAACCGGCTGATCTCGGCGGATTATAGCCAGATTGAGCTGCGACTGCTCGCGCATATCGCTGACATCCCGGCGCTGAAGGCCGCCTTCGCAGATGGCATCGATATTCATGCAATGACGGCCTCCGAGATGTTCGGCGTGCCTGTGGCCGGCATGCCGGCTGAGGTGCGCCGGCGCGCGAAAGCCATCAATTTCGGCATCATCTATGGCATTTCGGCCTTTGGCCTTGCCAACCAACTTTCCATTCCACGCGAGGAGGCCGGGCAATATATCCGCACCTATTTCGAGCGCTTCCCCGGCATCCGCGACTATATGGAAGCGACCAAGGCCTATGCGCGGGCGAATGGCCATGTGAAGACCATCTTCGGGCGCATCTGCCACTATCCGGCGATTGCCTCGAAAAACCCCTCAGAGCGTGCTTTCGTCGAGCGGCAGGCGATCAATGCGCCGATCCAGGGCTCCGCTGCCGACATCATCCGCCGCGCAATGGCGCGGATGGAGGGGGCGCTGGCAGACGCCAAGCTCTCATCCGTGAAGATGCTGCTGCAGGTGCATGACGAGCTCGTGTTCGAAGCACCGGAAGGCGATGTGGCGCGTGCCATTCCGCTGATCCAGCGCATCATGCAAGATGCGCCGGCCCCCGCTCTGCATCTCTCAGTGCCACTGGTGGTCGAGGCGAAGGCGGCAATGAACTGGGACGAGGCGCATTAGCTTACCCCGTCATGGTCGGGCTTGTCCCGACCATCC
>JBOFIL010000248.1:0-11388 GCA_051650165.1 Allobosea sp. | reverse complement strand
ACTTTCTGGCCATTGACCAGAACATAACCGGCGTCATTGACCTCCTTGAGGCCACGGGGCTCAATATATTCAAGACGAATGCTGCCGCCTGCTTCCCTCGCCCGTGCGATCAGCGCGTCGATGCGGCCAAGGCCCTGGCCTTCTCCCTCAATGCCCAAGGCGACCGGCTGGCTGTAAACGGCAATACCGTCATCCTGAAGGTCGCGCATGGTGGACTCAAGCGGCGTTCCTGCGCGCAGCACGTTGATGGCGTCGAGCAGAGTGTCTGTTGCGCGCTGGCTCGCCACCGGGTCGCTCCAGACTGCAGAGTCAGGGTCGGCAAGAGCCTGTATGGTCTCTGCATCAATGCCTGACACCTGAAAAATCATACCGTTCGCCGGCAAAGAAGGTGATGCATTGATGGCAGCCTGGACCTGGCCAGCATCTAATCTGGGGCGTGCGAACTCCGTCCCGTAGATCTCGCCCGTGAACGGGTCGATGTTTGTATCCGTGAACGCAACATTCGGATCGTGATTGGCATAGGCGGCATCAGAGTCTATCAGGCCGCCCTGCGCCATGCGGAACTCAATCAGCTCATGGCGCGACGGATCGATCTGATAGGTCTTGCCGAGCATGATCTGGGTTGTGCCGTTTGAGAGAACAACCGCACCCGCATTCTTGCTCCATCGTGTTCCACCATTGACGACATCTCCATCCTCGATCTTGCCCTTGTTGAACATCTCGACGCCAACATGGTCGAGCGCATCAAGCAGAGCCCCGAGTTGTTGCGGGTTGTTGTATTCGCCGGGGTGAAGCACGGCGGCTGATGATGTTCCCAGAGGGATCGGCATCGCCATCTGGGCATTGAAGGACACCAGCTCCTCATGGAACAGGCGCGCCATGTCCGATGCGACGCTGTCGGGCATGTGGCGCTGATCGCCGGCGACTGCCGGATCAAACATGCCAATAAGCGCCATTTCGTCGCCAGCCTTGCGGATGCCGACAAACCGCATGCCTTCATATGCATACATCCGGTTGAGCCTGTCAGCGACGCGATTGACCGCCTGGCTGGTCAGTTCAATTGCAGCATCACCCTGCGCGTCACTCGTCATCTGGTTGTATGTCGAGAAATTATTCGAGTCCGCCAGCAAAACGGCAACATCGCGCTGCTGGGCCTGCTCGGAGAGCACGGCATCAAGCATGAATTGTTCATTGCGAACCGAGGGCGTGACCGGATTGGCGGTCAAGCCGGCATAGCTTGCCTTGAGCTCGTTATAGAGAGCGGTGGCATCCTTGAAGCTTCGTGCCGCATCAGTCGCTGACAGGCCCGATGCTTGCGCATTATCGACAGGCGGCAAGCCGGGCAGACCCCACATGGAGCCAGCATTTGACTCACGGGCAGACTTGGCGTCCGCCAGAGTGGGCACCCTGCGCTCGTTATGAATGGCATCGATCAAGGAGAGCTTTGTGCCCTCGGGCGTATCACTCACCAGAATGTTGAGGCCTTGTGTATCGAGCTTCAGCCTTTCTCCAGCCGGCAAAGCAATAATATCTGCCTGCTCATCCAGAGCGTTTGCCACAAGATCAACAAGGGCATCGAGATGGGTCCGGCTTGTCTCCTTGCCGTGAATCTTGTCGAAGCGTCGCTCCAGCGAGTCGCCCGACGTATTTTCCACATAAGGCATGACGCTGATTTCATTGGCGTCATACTCATTCCTGACCCCGGTCAGGGCAAGCCAGATCGGAACAATATCGATCTTCTCGGCATTCTGCTGGATCAGCGGATTCTGCCGCAGCGCCTCGGTCGCCAGCATGCGCTGGACGGGATCGGTGCTGATATCGTAGTCGCCATGCTTGATCTTCACCACTAGCGATGTGGTGCCGTTCTCGCCAGGATAGTCGAACCGGAAGGCATCGCCTTCACTGCCCCCGGCCAGGAATGTGACAGCAAATGGAACGCCGTCGCGGCTCATCAGATCATGACGCGCGCCGCTGTCCGATCTCCAATCGGCATTGTTGTGAACCGCCTGCACCGCGCTGATGCCCAGACGTACATCATTGAAGAATGAAGGATGCCGGCTCAAGAAACTGTCGCGGAACTCCCGCGAAACCGTCGCGCGTGGCTGTTGGCTCGTAGCGTTCGAAACGGAGGGGAAGTTGGCCTCCAGAATATCCGAGAAGATGCCCTGAGGATCACGCACCGCATCCACAAACGGGCCTGCCTCGCGGAAGGGCCCAGGCAATGCGGAAAGATCGGGCCCGGGGCTGGAGGGCGTGGCAGCGTTATCGAACAAAGCCTGGAAAGATGGCGAGAATTGCGGGCGCAGATACCTGTCATAGGCTGCGAGGAAGTCAGCATAAGGCAGCTGCTGGCGGGCCTCCTCGATTTCCTCGGCCAGTTGTGCGCGCGATGGCATGGATTGATCGAGGAAGGCGTCATACTCGCGCTGGTTCATCATCTCCATCGAGAGCTTGTATTGCGTCGGCGTCAGGCCGAGCAGCCAATCAAGCGCCATGACAGTGAGATAATCCTCATACATGCGCTGCGGGGAGACGGCGTTGGCCATCTGCGCGCGGGCCTCATTGTAATAGTTGGTTTTCAAGTCAGCAATCTGGGCAGGGTCGGCTGAGTTGATCGCCTGCTGACGGATGCCTTCGAGCGTCTGATTATGATCCGGATACTTCTCAAGCCAGCCATTGCCGCTGACAGCATCATCGATTGCCGTCTCAATGTAGCTGGAATCAGCCCACAAGGCCTCGAAAATCGGATTGATCTCGGCGATCATATCGATGCCGTAGCGCGTTGCGAAATCTTCGAAGGTGTTGTCCCTCAGCTCATCAAGATACCGCGCGATCAGGCTGTTCTCGCCAGCCGAGCTGTTGGGATTGCCGACCAGGGGGTGAATATCGTGGATCGGGTAGAACAAACGCACTTCTGATGCGTCATCAACCGTAAAGTCGGGCGGCACGAAACGCCCCTCTTCACCATCGGTCACGAGCACCAGCTGCGCCGTCATTGCATCGCGAAGTGTGCCCAGCTGGCCATCTGGCACACCCTGATAGTAGCGGTCGAATGTGCTCAGCTGCTCATAGGCATCCGTGGTGGTGAAGCTGTAGAAGTTGTCGAGGTTGAACGGCAGTGTGACAGTGGCACTGGCGCCGGTGGTGGTTGTCAGCGTGTATGTGAAGCGTGAGGCGCTGGTCTCAGCATTTGCGGCAGTTTGACCAACTTGCGTGCCCAGTGTCGGGCCAGAAGGACCATTTCCGGGCGCGGGGCTCCCACCACGTGGTGTATCATCGCCGGGCATTTGCTGGATTGCGTTCTGCAATTCAACGGAGAGCCGCGGCCAGACCTGCGCCTGATAGGCCTCAAGGAAGGTCTCGTAGGGCAATTGGCTCGCGATCTCGGCCATGCGTCCCGACAAGATCTCGCGTGACGGCATATCGCGCTCGATCGCTTCTTGCTTCGTCTCCAGCGTATCGACTTCATTGAGCATGTCTGCGACGAGGCTGGTGATGCCCAGTTCCATGTCCAGCGCAGCCGTCATCAGGAAATCTGAATAGACAGCCTGCGGCGAGAACCTTGCGGCACCGATGGCCATGAACGTGCTGGTATACTCAGCGACAAGCGCATCGCGCGCTGCGCCATTTTCCATCTGACCCGCGCTGACCAAAAGGCCATTCAGGGCCAGATTATGGGTCTCGTCGCCTGTCTTGCCAGTCACCAAGCCGGATTTGGCGCGCTCGAACAGCGCACTGATCTCGGATGCTTGATAGCGTTCGGACATCACCTCGTAGGGCAAGGCGGCAAGTATCGGCCCATGATCTTGGATGTGATCAATACCGGTTTCTGAAACAAGATCGAGAAGCGGCCCAAACTCGAGTTGATTTGTGAAGTTGGCATAATACCCACCTTCACCCACCCCATTTGAGTCCCCCATCAATGGGTGCAGTTCGTGGAAATGCAGGCCATAGACAAACTCGGGCATCGTCGGCGTTTCGCCCTGCGCCGAAACATTGACAACCTGTGCGAGAACCGCCTCCCGTACCGTGCCGACAGCGTCCGGCATCCCGTAGAAATAGCGGTCAAGGCCAGTGGCGAGCTCAAACGCGACTGTCCGTGTGCGATCATTGAACTGCGCGGCATCGAACGGCAGCGTGACATTGACGATGTTGCCATCATCGTCCCGCATCGGATGGGTGAACGAAGTATCCGGCTGGCCGCCCGCCCGGTCCTGACTGCTGGCCGACATCTGGATGTCGAGATCAGCGCGCTGACTGAGAATGGGTGCGGGGCCTGTTGAGTCGAGGCTGCCTGCATCACTGCGGCTGGTGATGGCTGCGGGGCCAGTCGAGGTAATCTGCGGCGCAGCAATACCATTGCCGAGCGTGCCATCCTTCAGCGCCTGCGTGATGGCCGCCAGCTGCGCGGATTGACCATTGGCAGACCCCTTTTGGCCGTCAATGCCAGGGGTGTTGGTGCCGGGTGCATTGGTGTCTGGTCTATTCGGCGCGCCGCCTGGATCGGTATTCGCCGGGCCGAGCAATGGGGCAAAGAAATCGACCAATGATTGCGGGCCAAGGCTACGACTGCCGCTCTCGTAGAAGCCCTTTGCCACCAAACCAGGGCCAAGATCAGGGATGATGTATTCGCCCTGATGGACGAACTCGCCAGTCTCCGCATTCAGCGTAAACCTGTCGACATATGTATCCTGCACGCCGAAGTCATCACGGAATGGCGATTGCAGGGCGAAGGTGTTCAGGGTCGAGCGCCTGATATGGAAAACCTCAGTGCCAGTATTGATGGCGACATAAGCACCCCGGACGCTGTCATTGCCGATCTGCTTGATCGTATCAAGCACAGTCGCAAGCTCAGCATGTGTGCGACCGAGCGATGTCACATGGTCGTTCTGTTGTGCCCACACTTCCAGCAGCTTGTCGCCACGCGCCAGGAAGCCTGCATCCGAACTGGTCACGCCTCCCTTGCTGTAACGCACATCGGGCTGCATATCCTGCTCGATCTGAGAGATGGCCACGCCATTGATCTGCTCAATTGCAAGAATGGCCTGACTGGAAGGGTTGCTTTGCGCCCACTCGCTCACACCAGGAGCAATCTCCTTTTCCTGCCTCGCAGGGATACCAATATCAGTCGCGGCAGGCAAAGCCGGGTAAACCGCAGCAGCAACAGCGCCGTCAGCTGCATAGGCGATCTCACCAATGACACGGCCATCACGGCCAAGCACATCCGCCTCTAGAGTATACCCGCTTTCAACTTCCGCGCGCAGTGGCCCCTGATTTTCGGGGCGCACCACCCGCCGCGTGACGGTCTCGATCGCCCCGCCATTCAGCACCACCATGTAAATGTCAGCGGTGGTCGATCCGATCCAGATGCCGGGCTGTTTCTCTTGGAAGCCGAGTCCTTGCAGCTGCACAGTTGGTGCTGGCGGAGTTTGCGGACGCCCCCGCGCATCGTTGCGCGAACTCGCACCATACCCGCTGATCATGCCGCTTGGGCTTGAAATCCAGACAGCCGGCTCGCCATTGCGTGTCTGATCGACCTTGCCGAAGAACTCGCCGTTTGATGCGAGAACGGCACCATCCTTGATGTACTGGCCATTCTGCTCGCGAAACCCGGCTCGCGTCAGCCCTGCATGATCAGCGCGCTGCAGGCCTGAAAGCGGCGCTGCCGCACGGTCATTGACCGCGGCAGCGGCATCCAGATCCGCACCGCGCAGCAAGGCTGACAGCTGATCGTTGTCCTGCAGCACAGCGCTCAATGCGACGGTCTGGCGCGACATGGGGTCGTTGGCATCCCTGAAATAGGCCTTCAGGGAGACGGTGCCGCTGGCAGTATCGATGCCGATGATCTGGTAGCTTATGTCATTGCCAGCAAGGTTCACGCTCTTGCCAAGCAAGATCAATTGCGGGTTCGCGGATCGCAGCTCGGCCAATGTTTGGGTCGCGACATCCCAGCCATCCGCGCTGACGAGGTCGACCATGTTATCGGCAGGCATGCCATGGCCCCACTCGCTGTCGAGCCGGATCTGCCGCGCCTCAACCAGGCCATCCGCGTTGATCACCTCGACAATCAAGCCATGAAGGAACGGCGCAGCATCCACCATCAACCCGGATGCGGGGGCACGCGATGCCAGCTCCAGGCGAGCGGGCAGGCCGTTTTCAGCGAGCAATGCGCCTGCCTGTGTAAAGGCACCGCTCTCGGCATTCCGCGGCCTGCTGGCGGACAAGGTGATGTCGAGATCAGCGCGCTGGCTGAGAATGGGTGCGGGGCCTGTTGAGTCAGGGCTACCTGCATCACTCCGGCTGGTGATCGGGGCAGGGCCAGTCGAAGTGATGCCAGGATCAAGGGTGCCATCGCCAAGGGTGCCATCACGCAATTGCTGCTTGATCGCTTCGAGCTGCGCGACATCTTGGGCGCTGTCTTGCGCGCTCTGTACAGGCTGCGCCTGTGTGGATTGGCCCTGCGCTGGCTGCGTGGTGCTGCCCAGCTGTGCTGACGTGCCATCTGGCGCGGGCCCTATGTCGGGTGCCCGGCGTCCTGTTGCACCAGCAGGGCCTTCACGGTCATCTGGCATCTGGGGTGAGGAGCCAGCAGCAGCATCGGAGGACAGGCGACGCCCGGCGAGCGGATCAAAATCCGAGCGATCCCGCGGCTTCAGTGCCGGGCCAATATCGAGCGTGACTTGACGGCTAGAATAGCTCTCATTTTTAGCCGGCTCTGTAATTTGCACCTGTTCTGCTGCCGAGAGCGGTAGGCCGAGTGCGGTCTCGATGGCGTTGCGCAAGGGCATGCCGGCTGCGAGATCGGTTGTCTTGTCGAAGCGCCGGTTGGTGTCAAACCGCAGCGTGACATCCTTGCCGTCTGGTGCCTTGACGGTGACGTCATAGCCTTGTGCGCCATTGGCGGCGGCGGCAGGTGTCAGGGTAATGGCGCTGCCGAGCCCCTCGGGAATTTGGGCTGTTGGCACATAGACTTCGCGTGCGATCGGCTTGACGGCATCAGCGAGCCAATTGCCAACATTCCAGTCTTCCGCCGTTGCGCCGGGCTGAAGCAGCTTGGAGCCGGAGTTGAGTGTCGCGGCGGGTTTGGCTTCATTGAGATAGGCGCCGCCCACATTCAACGTCAGCGGGGTTGAGGTGAGAAGTGCCGTGCCCTTGCCGGCGACGGCAGGATCACCGATAGCGGCAACAAGCGCAGGCTGCGAGCCGACCCAGCGCGGGTTGGAGATGCCGATCGGGCCAACGCCAGCGCGGTTGACCATGTTGATCGACAAAGGCGTGGTGAAGGCCGCGATGCGCGCACTCAGATCATTGTTCTTGGGCGAGGCATCGGTGTTGAACAGGTTGAGCGCCAGCGGGTTGCCGCTGACTGCGGCCTGAGACACGGTGACATAATTGGTGGCGTTGATCTCGGATCCGCCCGCCACGACGCCGGCCGTGAACTCGGTCGGCAGGAAGGGCAGGATGCCATTGCGCAGGCTTGCTGTGCCGATGGCGCGGCCCCGCACCGGAGTGCCATCCTTGGCGCTCTGCAGATCCAGCCGTGGCAAGCTGGCACCGCGCACATCATCGCCCGGCATGTATGTCGCACGGAAGATGCCGCCCGAATTGTCCCATGCCACGCCGAGACCCCATGGAATATGCGGGGCTGTGACCAGCACATTCTCAGATGTTGCCTTGGCGTTGAGCTGATCGCGCAGGAAGCTGCTGTCATGAATAATGACCGGCCCACCAAACAGCGCCATGTCGACCAGCGCGAGACCGCCGGCAATCCCGGCAGCCCGGTTGGCAATGTTTGCCACATCCGTGCCAACAGTCATGAAGCCATCGATCGCACTCATCGCGCCGCGCACACCAAGCTGGCCGGCTGCGGCAAGTCTTGTCGCTGCCTCACGTGCCTGCGGGCTTGTGGCAATCGCTGTGACGGACTGGCCAAAGGGCGAGTTCGCCACGCGCTGTTGCAGCTGCGAGGCACCGGCTCCCAGAGCCCCGCCCACTGCCTGGCCGCGCTCGGTAGCCCAACCGGCAAGACGCTGGCCCTGATGGCCGGCAAACCCTGCCGCTGCGGTGAGCGCGCCATAGGGAGTTGCTGTCAGTGGGTTCGTGGTCAAAGCCCTGTTGGTTGCATCGAGGGCTCGCACGCCCTGACGCGCACCCCAGCCGATCGCCTTTCCTGCGGCATTGACCGCAGGCTCACGCAGCTCAAACAGCTTCTGCGCGACCTTGGTGACGCTTCCGCCGGGATCGAGCACAACATTGGCTGCAGCCGCGGCGATCTGCGTGCCCTGTCGCACAGCCCCAGCCGCGTCCTCTGGCAGGCGTCCAACACCGTGCTCGTCAATTGCACCGACCGCAGCCTTGACCGGGGCTGTCGCACGCTCTGCAGCGCCCGTCACAAGACCCCGTGCCCCCTGATACAGGCCCGCAACACCATCGCTCACCGCACCGCCAGCGCGGATCGCGCCGCTGAGCGGCTGCGGCACGGAGCTTGCCGGATTGGTCACGATCGCCTGACGAACCTGATCCCAGTTCTCCAGCGTATTGGCAAGCTCACCTGACTTGATCTGGCTTATCAGACCCCGCGCATCCGGCGGCAGTGGCGCGCCCTGATGCGCGGCATCCCACTCGGCCCATTCTTCAGCGGTGGGGCGCGGTGTTGCTGAATTGAAGAATGGCGGCGGAAAGCTTGCCTCGTTGGCAGCGACATAGTCTGCGAGCGACGGCAGCCCGTCACGGTTGCTGATGGCATTGCTATCATTTTGCCGGCTTATTTCTTCTGCGGGCTGCGTATCACCATTCTGGCCGTTGGTATTCTGATTGTCGGCGTTGGCGTCCTCCTGCGAGCCATCATTCCGCGGCCCATTTGCTGACATGACGATGTCGAGATCGGGGCTTTGGCTTGTGATGTCCGCAGCGGTTGTCTGGCTTGTGATGGATGCTGGGCCAGTTGATGTGAACCCGCCATTTTGCAGTTGGCTGATGATTTTCGCCAGTTCCGGATTGGCCTGCGAGGCAATGGTTGTTGTTGCTGCGGCCTGAATATCTGGAATGTTTGAATTCGTGCGCGGTGTTGGCGCGCCAGGCGACCCTCCGTCCGTTGGGTCGGTATCATTCTCGGCGCTGCCAACCCCAAGGATCTCGGCAATGGCTGCATTGTAGAGAGCGTTCAAGCGCGCGGCTTGCTGCTGTTGGGTTTCTATTGATTTGGAAGCCCCGATTGCGAAGGCTGTCAGAGCCTCACGCTGCTCCAGCAAATAGCTCACGGCGTCAGCAACGCCGATATCAGGATTTCTCAATGCCAATTCAGACTTGAGAACAGCCTGGGCGAGCCGGTTCTGTGATCGCTTATCAGCGAAAGCATAGCCAGCCGTGCCAATTGATTGTGAATTTACCTCCCCATTGATGTTCAGAGCCGCAGCAATTTCCTGCAGAGCTGTACCGCTCCGGTTTGGTGATTGGCCCAGGCCCTCACGCAGCGAGGCGGCATAACTATCTCCTGCCAGCCTCAGTGTACCGCTGCCATTTGGCCCGACACTAAAATCCACCCGCTTTGTCAGATTCATTTTGCGGGGGTCATTGCCAGAATCGACCGGCATGACACCGACATAGCCGGTAGCTATCTTGGTTTCGACCACACGGCCAACGCGTTTCACACCCTCGCTGTCAATAAATTCAACTGGAACTCCAGGCTCGAACTCACCAACCCGTGACGAACTGACAATATCTGCAGTTACGGTTTCAGGTGCTGGCTTGGATGCCACGGATCTGAGGCTTAGCGCATAGTCCAGCAGCTCATTCCACGATTCTTGCCACTCAACCAATTCTTGCCGGCTAGCTGTAAGATTCTGGAACCCACCGGCAGTGCTTGTCGGCAGCATTTCCGACAGCTGCCGGAAGCGCATATCAATAACTGAATTAAGCGCCCCGTCATGCGTTGCCGCCACAAGAGCAAGTGGGATGACATTTTGCGCGCCATTCTGGGTCAAGATCTGGACCGATGCTGCCAGCGTAGCGCCAGATGTCAGGATGTCATCAAGGACGACATATGTCTTGGCAACGCTGGTGCCATTGAAATCGACGTTGTTGGTCAAAGCTTTTTTGACAAACACATTATCGAATTGGCGCTCTGCATCACGCCCGCCGCCCTTCGCGGAACTCTCCCGCTTGAACGGATTGACCAACACATCTTCCGTCTTGAAGCCACGCTTTTGTAGCACATCCAGAACCATCTGCATTCCGGGCACTCGGCCTGGGGTGGATGATGGCGGGATGACGAAAACAAGACCCTGGCTGGCAGCTGTTTCAGGAGAAATCTTGCTCACGATCTTATCGGCGAAATATACCGCTGCGACCGCCTGCTGGCGCTTGGCCGCAACACTCACAGACTCGGATTGCGTATCTGCGCCGAGATTTTTTAGATCGTAGAAGCTCCGTTCCTCCATTGTCTTCGTCACGCGGCGGCGCGAGTCGGTCGATGAAGACGAAATCCGAACTTCGCCAAGAGCGGCCATGTACCCGTCTGCTTGCGTGCCGCGGAATACTAACTGATCACCGAGCAGCGCCTGATACTGACTTACGCTGGGCTGCTGCACTGTGTCGCCAAGCGAGGCAGCGCCACGTGATGGCAACCCATCCTGACGTGATTGGTTGATGATCAACGCCACATCGCGCAGCTGTTGCGGCAATGATTTCCACAACACCTTGGCATCATCAGCGTTCTCAGATTGCTTGTTCGCGGCCAATTCCCGAAGGCCAACCAATGCCGCCGCGATCTGCTTGGCGCTGGGCGTTTGCGATGAGAATGGAATTAAGCCGAAGGCACCAAGTGTGGAATATGTTGTAGAACCAGCTGGAAGTTCCAGTTTGCTGGTTGTCTTTCCTGGCAACGCAACCTGGAGATAACTCATCACACCCGGATGAAGAATCGCCCCGTCTGCTCCACGCACGGGCTCGGCAATCAGCCGCTCAAGCGTTGCTTTGTCGAATGCATTGACCTTGACGGCCCCCGATGTGCCTTTTGGCCAAGCAGGCATTGCCTGGAATGGTGCTGATGCCGCCGCATTGGCGCGATCAACGGTGCGGAATGGGTGCTTTTCCGTCTGATCAATGAAGGCATGTGCAGTCGAAACAAACTTGTTGAGCTTGTTGCGGGCGTCCTGCAGCCCGATGAGCGACTTACTCTGCAGAAGTGAGCCTAACTGGCCAGGATTCATCTGATCAAGCAACGCTTGCACACGGGCACTTGGCTGCGCGGCCTGATTTTGTTCGGCCTGATTTTGCTGAGCCGGCTGATTATTGGTGTTTTGTGTGTTGTTTGATTGGTTAGCCGACATGACGATGTCGGGATAATTGCGTTGGCTTGTGATGTCTGCGGCGTTTGTCTGGCTTGTG
>JBOFIL010000247.1:0-4178 GCA_051650165.1 Allobosea sp. | reverse complement strand
AGATGGCCTGCGCACCGCCGCGCCTGACATGCTCATCCTGCATTACACCGGCATGCCGGATGCCGGCGAAGCGCTGAACTGGTTGTGCAACCCGCTCTCTCAAGTCTCGTGCCATTATTTCGTGTTCGAGAATGGCCACACGCTCCAGCTGGTGCCGGAGGCAAGGCGGGCCTGGCATGCCGGCGTTTCGGCCTGGGGCGCGGACCGGGACATCAATTCGGCCTCCATCGGCATCGAGGTCACCAATCCGGGCCATCGCCCTGCTGAATTTGGTGGACTTCCCGATTATCCCGAAGCGCAGGTCGCGGCTGTGATCAATCTTTGCCGCGACATCACCACTCGCCTCGCGATTCCGGCGCATCGCGTGCTGGCGCATTCCGATGTCGCGCCGGGCCGAAAGATCGATCCGGGCGAGAAGTTCCCTTGGGCACGGCTGTGCGAAGCGGGCATCGGCCTCTGGGTCGAGCCTGCGCCAATCCGCGACGGGCGGTTTTTCCAGCGCGGTGAGGAAGGCCAGCCGGTGCAGGCGCTGCAATCCATGTTCGTGCTGTTCGGCTATGATCTGCCGGTGACCGGGGTGTTCGATCAGCGCACGCAGGATGTGGTGGAGGCCTTTCAACGTCATTGGCGGCCCGCGCGCGTCGATGGCGTGGCGGATGCCTCCACCATCACCACCTTGCGCGATCTGTTGCAGGAACTGCCCAGCGTGGGGTGAGGGATCGGCAACTTGCTCTTGGTTGAGATGCGATGTTGCTATGCGTCCCTTCTCCCCGCAGGCGGGGAGAAGAACAGGATGAGGCGCTATCTGTGAAGAAGGTGCTCCGGCGTTTCCCCCTCACCCCAGCCCTCTCCCCGCCAGCGGGGAGAGGGAGTAACCCAGATGCAGCCATGCTGCGGTCGAGGTGCCTTCATGACAGGAGTTTAACTCGCCAGATGCGTTGAATTCTGTCAGGTTCATGCCATTCGAACGGAGGCGGTGAATCCATTGCGCAGCAAGGTTGTGATCACGGGTCTGGCCGCGATTGGCCTCGGCCTTGCCGGGTATTGGTTCGTCAAACCCGCAGGCGGGGCGGCGGATGTGACGCCCTATCGCACGGCTGCGGTGGATCGCGGCGCGATCATCGCCACCGTGCGCGCCACAGGCACCCTCAACCCGGTTTCGACCGTGCTGGTCGGCTCGCAGCTTTCGGGCCAGATCGTTGAAATCCTTGCCGATTATAATGCGCAGGTGAAGGCTGGCCAGATCGTGGCGCGCCTGAACAGTGATCAGATCAAGGCGCGGCGCGATGCCGCCGCCGCCGATGTGGCGCAGGCGCGCTCTGATCAGGCCGTGCGCAAGGCGCAGGCCGAGCGCTCGCGCGCCACAAGACTACGCGCCGAATCAACCGTGCGTGATCTGGTTGCCCAGCGCGAGCGCGTCGTGGCCCAGCGTGCTGATGCCGACCGGAGTTTTGTGCGACAGAAGGAGCTGTTCGCGCGCGGAGTTGGCTCGCAGGTGGCGCTCGATAATGCCCGCACGCAGGGCGAGGTGCAGGCTGCTGCGCTGAATTCCGCCGAGGCGCAGATTGCCTCGGCAAAGGCCGAAATTGTCGGGCTCGATGCCGACATTGCGCTGGCTGATGCGCAGGTGAAAACTGCCGAGGCGATGATCCTGCAACGCCAGGCCAAGCTGACAGATACCGAGATCGACCTTGAACGCACGGACATCCGCTCGCCGGTGGATGGCGTGGTGGTGCAGCGACAGGTGGAGCTTGGCCAGACTGTCGCGGCCTCGCTCTCGACGCCAACACTGTTCCTGATCGCGCAGGATCTCAGCAGCATCGAGATTTACGCCAATATCGACGAGAGCGATGTGGGGCGGCTGAAGCCGGGCCAGATCGCGACCTTTACGGTCGCTGCCTATCCAGAGCGCACTTTTCAGGGGCGGCTGAAGCTGGTGCGCCTTGGCGCGACCACCATCCAGAATGTGGTCACCTATACGGCGGTGATCACGGTCTCCAATGCCGATATGGCACTGCTGCCGGGCATGACCGCCAATCTGCAACTCGTCACCGAAGAGCGCCGCGATGTGCTGCGTATTTCCAACGCTGCCTTGCGCTTCCGCCCTCCTGCCGGCGTGGGCGTGCAATTGCCGGAAGCGCGGCGTCCGCCGGCCTTGGTGGAGGGCACCGAAGAGGGCGGCGCAGCCGGGCGTGGCGGGCAAGGAGGTGGGCAAGGAGGCGGGCAGGCTGCGGCTGCCGCCTTCCGCGAACGGCTGATGGCCGAGGTGAAGCCGACGCCCGAACAGGCCAAGGTGATTGATGCCATTCTGGCCGAAGGCCGTGAGAGCGCCCGCGCGGCGCGCTCGGGCCTCAGCCCGGAAGAGCGCCGGGCGTTGAACCAGCAACAGCGGCGCGAGAATGGCGCAAAGATCGCGCAGGCGCTGGACCCAGAACGGCGCAAGCTTTTCGAGGCCATGGTGGCCGAGGCGCGCGTGGCGCGTGGCGGCGGCGGTGTTCCCGGGCGCATTCATGTGCTGGATGCCAAGGGCGAGCCGAAAGCTATCTCGGTGCGCACCGGCGTCAGCGATGGCGCATTGACGGAGATTGTCAGCGGCGATGTGGCGGAAGCTGCCAAGGTGATCGTTGGCGGCGGCCCGAAATCCGCGCCTGCTGCCGCTAGCGGGCCGGCATCACGCGGGCCGAGGTTGTTCTGATGGTATTTCTCTGATGGCACTTGTCAGCGTCAAGGAACTCTCCCGCGTCTATGATCTCGATTCAGGGCGTGTGATGGCGCTGGACCGGGTCAGCCTTGAGATCGAGGCTGGCGAGCTGGTAGCGGTGATGGGGCCATCGGGCTCGGGCAAATCCACCTTCATGAACCTGATCGGCTGTCTTGATCGGCCAACAGGCGGGGCTTACCGGCTGGATGGCGCGGCGATCGAGACGCTGGATGTGAATGCGCTTGCCAACATCCGCAATGTGAAGCTCGGCTTCGTGTTTCAGCAGTTCAACCTGCTGCCGCGTGCGGACGCTGCCGCCAATGTCGAATTGCCGCTGATCTATGCGGGAGCATCGCCCAAGCAGCGGCGCGAGAAGGCTCTGGCCGCGCTGGCGCGCGTGGGGCTGGCGGACCGGGCGCATCACCGCCCCAACCAGCTGTCGGGCGGGCAGCAGCAGCGCGTGGCGATTGCGCGGGCGTTGGTCAACACGCCGCAATTGCTGCTGGCGGATGAGCCCACCGGCGCGCTCGACAGCCGCACGGCGCTGGAAATTCTCGCGCTGTTTCAGGCGCTCAACCGCGAGGGCGTGACGGTGATCATCGTCACCCATGATGCGGAAGTTGCGCGCCATGCCAAGCGCGTTGTGCGCTTTCGCGATGGGCGGGTGCTGTCCGATATGCGCCAGCAGGCGGCGGATGCCAGCGAGGCTCTGGCAGCGCTTGCCTCGCCGCAAGCAGAACTGGCGCACGCATGAGTATTGTTGAAGCCCTTCGTGCCGCACTCTCGGCCATTGCCGCCAATGCGCTGCGCAGCATCCTGACCATGCTCGGCATCATCATTGGCGTGGCCGCCGTGATCGCGATGGTGGCGATTGGCTCTGGCGCACGTGAGAAGGTCATCGGCCAGATCCAGAGCCTTGGCGCGAACCTCGTGGTGGTGCAGGCCGGCAATGTGACGATGGGCGGCGTGCGCATGGGGGCGGGGGCGTCTTCCACGCTCACCGATGAGGATGCCCGCGCGGTCCTGCGCGAGGTTGAGGGCGTGAGCGCAGCAGCGCCCTTCGTGCGTGGCAGTGCGCAGGCGGTGAATGGCGGCACCAATTGGGCGACGGCTGTGAGCGCGGTCGATCTCGATTTCTTCGTGGCGCGCGAATGGGACATTGATCAGGGGCGGCTGTTCGACCCCGAGGAGGTGCGGCGGGGCGATACGGTCGCCATTCTGGGCCGCACGGTCGCAGCCTCGCTTTTTGCCGATGAAGACCCGATTGGCGCGACGATACGTCTGCGCAACGTGCCGGTGCGGGTGATCGGCATCATGGCCGCCAAGGGGCAATCCGCCTTTGGGCAGGACCAGGATGACGTGATCTTCGTGCCGCTCGATATGGGCCGCCGGCGCATCATCGGGCGCAATTATGCGCGGGACAGGAGCGTGGCGCAGATACTCGTCAAATTCGAGAATGAGGCGCGCATCGAGAGCG
>JBOFIL010000246.1:0-4787 GCA_051650165.1 Allobosea sp. | reverse complement strand
CTCATCATCATCAATGCCACAAATGAATTTGGCATTCGGGAAGCGCGTGAGCACACAGCGCCAGGCCGCATTATACGCATTGCAATTGCCCTGCCTTGGCTCGACCAGCACCAAGCCTTGCAGCGCCGCTCCATCCAGCATGGCCCCCGCAACGCTGGCACCCTCGCGCGCGTTGCCTTCATTTTCGACCACGATCACCGCAAAGGTCGGCGCGCCTTGCTGCGCAGCCAGTGAGCGCAACGTCGCGGCCAGCAACTCCGGGCGCTTGTAGGTGGGCACACATACCACGGCGGCAATGCTTGTTGGCTCCAGACCCGGCGACACCGCCACGGTCTCGAAACCCTCGGGCTCGCGTTGGAACAAGTCGGGTAACAGATCAAGCGCATCAACCATGCCCGTTCTATGCCATGGCGCGCTTAACAGCCGGTGACGGCGCGGGCTGGGCGGCCTTGCCAGCAACCTTGTTGGCAGAACCGGCTTGACCCAGAGCGCCTTGCAGATCAACTCAGACACCATGCGCCTTGCATTTGTCACCTCGCTCATTCCCGACGCGAAGCCCGCCACCGGCTTTGAGATCGCCAATGCAGCGATCATCGCCGCCTTGCGCGAGGTGGGACATGAAACGAATGTGTTCGGTTTCATGCGCGAGGGGGCGGATGTACCCGCCGATCCGCGCGCACACCTCATTCAGCGCATCATCATCGAAAATGCTGCCGCGCCAGCCTCGCTCAGGGCACGCTGGCTGATGACTGCACTCAGGCTTGGCCTGCCACTGGCCGCCGCCAAACTGGCTGCGCCATGCGAGGGTCTGCCGGACGCCATCGTCGCCAGCGGCCCGTTCGATGCCATCATCCTCAATTCGGTGATGATGCCTGCGGCCTGCCCTGCGCTCACCCGCCTCGCGCCCTGCCTGCTGGTGTCGCACAATGTCGAGCACCTCACAGCGCAGGAGAACGCGCGCAATGCCCGCCATCCGCTGACACGCTGGCTCTACGCCCGCGAGGCGAAGCTCTTGAAGCGCATCGAGCACAGGCTGGCGGAGGAGTGCCGTTTCGTCTGGTTTCTGGCGGAAGAAGACCGGCAGAAGCTTGGGCTAGATACGTCAGGTCGCTCAGCGGTGCTGCCCCTGATCGCGCCCACCAGCCTGCCGCAGACGCAAGCGAGCCTGCCCGCTGACGCCGAGCGCTGGGATGTCGGCATGATCGGCACATGGACATGGGGGCCGAACCAGATCGGGCTCGAATGGTTCCTGAAAGAGATCGCGCCGCGCCTACCGGCTGACATCACAGTCGCGATTGCCGGGCGGACGCCATCTGATTTGGTTAGCCCGCGCCCATCAATCCGGCTTGTGGGCCGCGTGGCGGATCAGGCGCAGTTCCTTGCCGCCTGCCGCTGCATTGCGCTGGCAACCCGCGCCGGAACCGGTGTGCAGCTGAAAACACTGGAAGCATTCCAGCTTGGCAAGCCAACCCTCGCCACGCCGCTTGCCTTGCGCGGCTTTGCGCAACTGCCCACAAATCTGCGCGTCGCGGATGACGCACCGGCTTTTGCCAAGGCGCTGGCTGAGCTGGTGGCAGATGCGCGGGCGGGCCGCGTCGGCAATGTCAATGGCGCAGCCTTCATCGCAGGTCAGAAGGTGGCGATGATGCAAGCGGTTGAAGCCGGCCTCGCCAGCATCAAGGCTTGACGATGAAAACACCCTGCTCGGCAAAACCGACGCGCACTTGCGCATGTTTTGGTTGGATATGGGCCACATCCGGGTTGATCACAAACAGGCGCCCTATGCTTGTGTCGATCAGATATTCGGCATTGGCACCCATATAGGTCGATGAGGCGACAACGCCCGATATTTCTCCTTCTCCGGGCGCTCCCTGGTTGATCTGAATGGCTTCCGGCCTGATCACGACATCGACATCGCCAACCCCCAGGCCGCGATGTGGCAAGGTGAGCGTCGCAGCGCCGAGTTGCAGCCTGGCACTGTCGGCGGCTATCGACTCAATGCGGCCCCGCACGTGGTTGGCCTCACCCATGAAGGTCGCGACGAAGACATTGTCGGGGTTCTGGTAAAGCTGGCGCGGGGTGCCCGCCTGCGCGATCTCGGCGTTGCGCATCACCACGATCATGTCCGAAACCGCCAGCGCCTCGGATTGATCATGTGTGACATACACAACCGTTACGCCAAGCTTCAGCTGAAGAGCGCGAATTTCCTCGCGCATCTGACGGCGGAGCCGCGCATCAAGGTTGGATAGCGGCTCATCGAACAACAGCACATCAGGCTCAAGCACCAGGGCGCGCGCAACCGCCACGCGCTGCTGCTGCCCGCCTGACATTTCTGACGGAAGCCGCGCGCCAAAGCCTTTCAAACCCACGGTCTCCAGCGCGGCCTCTGCGCGCCCGTAGGCCTGTGGCCGGCGCATGCCGCCCGAGACCAGCCCATAGGAAACATTGTCGAGCACGCTCATATGCGGAAACAGCGCATAAGATTGGAACACCATCGAGACATTGCGCTCGGCGGCGGAAAGGTCCGTCACATCACGCCCGCCGATGAACAGCTTGCCCATGCTCGGTCGCTCAAGGCCGGCAATCATGCGCAGCAGGGTTGTCTTGCCGCAGCCCGAAGGGCCAAGCAATGTCACAAGCGAGCCTGGCGTGATCACCAGATCAAGCGGCCTGACTGCCGCAACCTTGCCATACTGCTTGCCAAGCCCTTCAAAGCGCAATTCCGCTCCAGCGGAGGACGAAGCTGTCATCACGCGCGCACTCCGGTCGTTGCGGGGTCATTGGCCTCAGGCGCTGCAGGTCCGGCTGCCGAAGCGGTGCGGCGGCCAAGGCGTCGCTTGCCGACAAGCAGCTGGATCATGCCAATCGCCATCAGCATCAGCACAATGAGCACCGATGAATAGGCGATGGCCACGCCGTAGTCGCCGTTGATTGCCCGGTTGATGATAAAGACCGTCGCCATTTCATATTGTGCAGAGGTCAGGAATATCACCGCGCTGACTGTGGTCATGGCGCGCACAAAGGCATAGACGAGCGCCGTCACAATGGCTGGTTTCATCAAGGGCAGCACAACGCGCCGCAGAGTTGTAGGCGTAGACGCCCGCAATGTGGACGAGGCTTCATCGAGGCTCTTGTCGAGCTGGCTCATCGCCGCAAGGCCGGAGCGCACGCCCACAGGCAGATTCCGGAACACGAAGCACACCACCAGGATGATGGCCGTGCCTGTGATTTCGAGCGGCGGCACATTGTAGGTCAGGATATAGGCCACACCGATCACTGTGCCAGGCACAGCAAAGGTCAGCATCAGTGCAAATTCCAGCATGGTTCGCCCCGCGAATTGCTGCCGGCTGAGCACCCAGGCCGCCAACAGGCCCAGCGCCGCCGTGATCGGGGCAGCCAAGGCGGCCAGGCTCACAGTAGTGACCAGCGAATTCCATGCACCGCCAGAGAAGATCAAGCGCCCGTCCGCACTCCATTCGAGCGCAAATGCCTTGGCATAATGGGCAAGTGTCGGCGTCCAGTCGCGGCCCCAGACCTTCACGAAGCCGCCCGCCAGCGCCATGGTGTAGACCGTGAGGGTCAACATCGCCCACGGCACGGCAATCGAAAACGCCAGCCGCCTGACCCAGACAGGGAGCGGCGTTGCCAGCCCGGCATCGCCCTTGCCCGTCATCGACACATAGGAGCGCCTGCCCACCACGGCCCGCTGGAGAAGGAACACGCCAAGCGCGATGAGCAGCATGATCGAGGCCAGCGCCGCAGCGCGGCCAAAATCAGCCTGCGCGCCAACTACGGCAAAGAAGATTTCAGTCGACAGCACGCCAAACGACCCGCCAAGCACGATCGGATTGCCGAAATCCGCCAGACTTTCGATGAAGACCACCAGAAACGCATTGGCGAGACCGGGGCGCATCAACGGCAGGGTCACGGCATTGAAGGTGCGCGTCGGGCTGGCACGCAGCGTCTGCGAGGCCTCTTCCAGCGTTGGTGAAATGCCTTCCACAACCCCGATCAGCACAAGGAAAGCTGTCGGCGTGAAGGAGAACACCTGCGCCAGCCAGACCCCATGGAAGCCATAGATCCACCGGCCAAGCTGCACGCCGGTCAAGGCCTCGATCCATTGATTGACCACGCCGGAGCGCCCGAAAATCAGGATGAGGCCAAGCCCGATGACAAAGGGCGGTGTGATGATCGGCAGAACGGTGAGCAGGCGCATCACCGCCTTGCCGCGAAAACTCGTGCGGGTCACGATCAGCGCAAAGCACAGCCCGAGCAGCGTGGCGGCCAGCGCTGTGGATGTGGCGAGCGCCAGCGTGTTCCACGCCACGCCGCATGAACGCCCGGATGTGAGACAGGCCAGGCCCCAGACCTTCGAATCGAACATCCGCGCGACAAAGCTTGCCATTCGCCCCTGTTCGTCCAGCGGGTTGAGGGCTTCGCGCAGCAAAACCAGCACCGGCCAGAAGGTGAAGACGGCGATGCTAAGCACCAGCAGGCCGACCGCCCCTGCCGTGAACCTGTCTCCCCGGAAGGCACCGCGCGCCGCGAGGCCATCGGTGAGCATGAACAAGCACCCAAGCACTGCCAGCACCGCGCCTAGGCCGATGCCGAACTGGCGCTTGCCAAGCGGGCCGAACCATTGTGTCAGTGCTTCATACTGCCATCCCCTGAGGCCGATGGCGGCGCCTTGCAGGGCGATCATTGCCAATCCAGCCGCGCCGGCCATGATCAGAACCGCACCCTTCCTGCGTGGAGACAGGCCCGGCAGGAAGGCCAGCGCGCCTGCC
>JBOFIL010000245.1:0-1874 GCA_051650165.1 Allobosea sp. | reverse complement strand
CACTGCCACAAGGAAGCCCGCAATCGCATCCATTGATTCGGAGGCTGCCTTCGTGACTGTAGTCTGATCGACTGTGTCCCATGGGTTCGTGCCCGCCTTTGCGGTGGCAATGCTCGCACCCTGAATGCGCTGGGCGCGCTTCTTCTGGGTGTCGAACACATCCCAGACAAAGGCGAGCGATGTGGTGCCTTCCTCCGTCGGCTCAGCGGAGAGATAGCCGCGCACACGGTAGCGCGCCTGATCCTTGCCGCCGACCAGCTCCACCTGGCGCGATTGTGCCTCGCTGGCGAGCGCGGTCGTGAAGCGGCCCGCTACACCATCGGGCGCGCCGGCAATGCTCTCCACTGCGATGGGCACACCGGGGGCTGAGGTCTTTTCGCCGGTGCTGTTCAGCGCGCCGACCAGACCGCCGCTAGTCTGGCATGCACCAAGGCCAAGGCCGATCACAGCCATCATTGCAACCATGGCAGGGTGGGGAAAACCGGATCGACGCATCGCATGACCACCTGTTTGACGCAGCTGCTTGATGCAGCTCTTTCATTTGGCCGCTCAGGGCGACCGTGGCCGGGTGTTCACACCGGCTCTTGTGCGCCTTTCTAGCCCCGGCGGCGCGCAAGGTCCAGCGAGGCAAGGGTGACGGATTCAGACATGGTTTCTCTGAACACAGTTCACTTGGCCTGCCTGCCTGTGCTATCTGGCCGGGCATGTTCAGGAGCAACCCATGACCGCGACCCCCAACCGTCTGTTCGACGATCTCGCCCGCCTGATGACTGATGCTGCCGGCGCGGCGCAAGGCATGAAGCGTGAGGTGGAGGGGCTCGCCAAATCCCAGATGGAGCGCCTGCTGCGCGACATGGATCTGGTCACACGCGATGAGTTCGAGGCCGTGCGCGAGATGGCGATCCTCGCACGTGAGGAAAACGAGGCGTTGAAGCTGCGCCTGGCCGCGCTGGAGGCGGGCGGTGCGCCCATGAAGGCGACTGCCAAGAAGCCCAAGGGCTGAATTGCCTCTAGGCTGCACCACACGCCTAGCCTGTGGACAGTCGCCACGCTGCCAACACACTGCATTGTGGCGCTGCAGCGAATCTCGCACCTTTCAGCCGTTGAGACCTGTTCGGCACCCCGCGCAGTCCCTCACAGGCGGGCGGCGAGCCACGCACAAATTGCTTTCGTGTCATGCGCGAAGGGGGCCGGATTCAACCCGTTTGAGTCCGATGACTCTGCTGCGTTATCGTCAGCGAGAGAGGTGATTCGCGGGTTGGGCCAGTAGCCGGTTCAGCATCGCGGAAAGGGCCGGGCTGGCTGCGCAAAACGGGCGTGGCCGGGCGTTCTCCGGTGACCTTCACTTGAGTGCGTCGCCGCGTTCCCGCCCCTTCAAAACGACGGACCCACGGCATGATCGACCTCGAATTCGAGACAATCCGCAACGCCAGCCCGCTTGACTGCATGGAGCGCCTTGCCGCGCTCAATGAATGGAGCTTCGAGCGCGATGGCGATGATGAGCTTTCCCTCGCGGTGGAAGGACGCTGGGCTGATTATCAGGTGGCGATCACCTGGCTTCATGCCGTCGAGGCGATGCATCTTGGCTGCGCCTTTGATCTTAAGGTTCCCGCGCGCCGCAGGGCCGAGGTGCTGCAACTGATCTCGCTGATAAACGAGCAGCTCTGGATCGGCCATTTTGACCTGTGGAGCGGCGAGAACATCGTCATGTTCCGCCATGCGTTGCTGCTGACCGGCGGGGCCGAACCCACCGACGAGCAGGCTGCGGCCCTGATCTCGACCGCCGTTGAGGCTTGCGAGCGCTATTTCCAGGCGTTCCAGTTCGTTGTCTGGGCTGGCAAGACCGCCAAGGAGGCGATCGAGGGCGCCTTGCT
>JBOFIL010000244.1:0-2462 GCA_051650165.1 Allobosea sp. | reverse complement strand
GCATTGATGATCGCATCGCAATCTTGATTTTCTCTCGACATGGATTGGATACTCACTCCAAGTCAAACTGCCTGCCGGCATATAAAATCCGCAAAAATACAACATCATTCCCGTCGACAGTAAAGGCTAGCGTCACACGTCGCTCAAATCCAATCGTTCGCAAACCGGGGCGAACATCACTCCTTAGCGTGCCACGTTCAGGAAAATCCACGAAACCATCCATGAATTTCAATATCCGGTTGAGGTATCTGCTGGCAGCCGTGCCTGACGAATGATTGGCAACGAAGGTGAAAATTTCTATCAGGTCATTTTCAGCCGCTTCTGTCAGACGAACCACATGCGCCATTTTCAGACGTCTTTCCCGGACCCTTTTACGAGCAACTGCTCTAGTCGCGCTTGCACATCCGTAAGCGAGTTTGCTGATGTAGGATTTAGTTTGTGGGCATCATAAGCAGCCGCAACGTCTTCGCGAAGCCAGTGCTCTATCACCCGGTCGCGTTCCTGAAGGGCGCGTAGCCCATCGCGCACAACTTCGCTTTCTGAGGCATAGGCACCGCTGGCAACCTTTGCCTTAATAGTCTGCGCCATCTCCAGAGGCAGGGTGATACTCATTTGGCGTGTTGATCGCATTAGGATGGCATTCCTTTTGTCAAACACTGGCCTGCAAATTGATGTGATTAAATCCTACTTGCAGGAACATTCTTTTGCAAATTAGCGGATGATACCCTGCTTGCCTTGACGCCGCGCGACGCCTCTGCCACTCGCAGCGCGGTTCGATAAGGCCTCCCAAATGCACGCCTCCCAATTGGCGATCCAGCTCATTCTTTCAAAAAGACAAATCAGATGACAACAGCATTCGTGTTTCCGGGGCAAGGCAGCCAGGCAGTCGGCATGGGCAAGGCGCTCGCTGAGACGTTCCCCGCCGCGCGTGCCGTGTTTGACGCGGTTGATGCCGCTCTCAATCAGAGGCTCTCATCGGTGATGTGGGATGGCCCGACAGAGGAGTTGACCCTCACCGCCAACACCCAGCCGGCGCTGATGGCTGTCAGCCTTGCCGCAATGCGTGTGCTGCAAGCCGAGGCCGGGCTCGATCTGGCTAAGAACGCCGCTTTTGTTGCCGGCCATTCGCTGGGCGAATATTCCGCGCTGGCCGCAGCCGGCACATTCTCGATTGCAGACACAGCGCGTCTGTTGCGCATCCGCGGCGATGCGATGCAAAAGGCTGTTCCGCCGGGCGCGGGCGCAATGGCCGCGCTGATTGGCGTCGATCTGGCTGCCGCGCGGGATCTGGCTGCCGCTGCCGCGCAAGGCGAGACTTGCGAGGCTGCCAACGACAATGGCGGCGGTCAGGTGGTGATTTCCGGCTCGAAAGCCGCCGTTGAGCGCGCTGTCGCGATGGCCCCGGAGCGCGGCATCAAGCGTGCCGTGATCTTGCCTGTCTCCGCGCCCTTCCATTGCGCGTTGATGCAGCCTGCCGCTGATGCGATGCGTGGAGCACTGGAACAAGTCGTCATGCAGGCACCTGCCGTGCCGGTAATGGCCAATGTCGGTGCAGCGCCTTTGAGCGATGTTGCGGCGATCCGCGATAGCCTTGTGGCGCAGGTCACCGGCACTGTGCGCTGGCGTGAATGCGTGGAAGTCATGGCCAAGGCCGGCGTGACCCGTTTTGTTGAGGTCGGTTCCGGCAAGGTGTTGTCAGGCCTGATCCGGCGCATTGCGCCTGAGGCACAAACGCTCAACATTCAGACGCCAGAAGATATCGCCGCTTTCATCGCGGCCAAAAGCTGACAAACAAACGGACCGATATCCGGATTTCAGGGAGAGACCCATGTTTGATCTGACCGGCAAGGTCGCGCTTGTCACAGGCGCTACAGGCGGCATAGGCGGGGCGATTGCCCGCGCACTGCATGCCCAGGGCGCAACCGTAGCGCTTTCTGGCACACGCCGCGAGGCGCTGGATGCGCTGGCAAGCGAGCTTGGCAGCCGCGCTGGCGTGTTCCCCTGCAATCTGGGTGACAAGGATCAGGTCGAGGCGCTCATTCCAGCCGTGATCGCGGCGCATGGCGATCTCGACATCCTCGTCAACAATGCCGGCATCACACGTGATGGGCTGTTCATGCGCATGAAGGATGAGGATTGGGACACGGTGATCAACGTGAACCTCACCGCCTCTTTCCGCCTGATGCGCAGCGCTGTGAAGGGCATGATGCGCCGACGCTCGGGACGCATCATCAGCATTGGCTCGGTGGTTGCGACAGCCGGCAACCCGGGGCAGGCCAATTACTGCGCCTCGAAAGCCGGGTTGATCGGCATGAGCAAGTCACTGGCGCAGGAAGTTGGCAGCCGCGGCATTACGGTCAACGTGGTAGCGCCCGGCTTCATTGAATCTCCCATGACTGAGGCTCTCAACGAGAAGCAGCGCGATTCCATCCTGGGCACAATCCCCGCAGCGCGCCTTGGCA
>JBOFIL010000243.1:0-4504 GCA_051650165.1 Allobosea sp. | reverse complement strand
CAAGGACGGGCGGCGTGATGGCGGCAGGCAGGGCGCCGATCGCGGCCAGAATGCCGGCCAGACGCAAGCGCCGCGCCCGGAGCGGCAGCCTGATCCCAATTCGCCTTTTGCCAAGCTTCTGGCCCTCAAGGCCGAGCTGGAACAACGTGGCAAGAAGTGATTTTCATCATGATGTCTAACCGGCATTGCCTTTACATCGAGCTTGCGAACACCATCCCGTGTTGCAAAGCTCGCCCATCTTGATGGCTTGCTTGTTTTGCACGCCACAGTCAGGACGTGACCACAACCAGCCTACCGGACGGAGAAACGCGACATGACCTATGTCGTCACTGAGAACTGCATCAAGTGCAAGTATATGGACTGTGTTGAGGTCTGCCCCGTGGATTGTTTCTACGAGGGCGAGAACATGCTCGTCATCCATCCCGATGAATGCATTGATTGTGGGGTCTGCGAGCCTGAATGCCCGGCAGAGGCCATCAAGCCCGACACCGAGCCCGGACTTGAATCATGGCTGAAGCTCAACACGGATTTCTCGAAATCCTGGCCCAACATCACGCAGAAGAAAGACGCGCCTGCGGATGCCAAATCCTTTGATGGCAAGCCCGGCAAACTCGCGGCCTATTTCTCGCCAAATCCCGGTGAGGGGGATTGACCTGGAAGTCCGGCGCGCGTGCATTGAGCACTCTTTTGGGGCTGTTCTGAAATGGGACAGACTTTCATTACAAAAGTCATGTTTCGTTAACCCTGTTCGTCTGCGGCTTCCGAGATGCCGCGCGCAGAAGCAGACGAGCTTTGATTTGACGTGATTTTTGTGTTAAGCATTCCTTCGACTGAGAATTCAATGCCCCCTTAAAAGCGAAGATCGGGGGCTTCATGACAAATTGCATATCAGCCATCTGGCACGTTCTGCCAGAGGTGGCTTTTATGCCGTCGTGAAAGAACTCTGTCAGGGAGCGGGCCTGACGCGACGTTGCGCACAGCAAGGCGTGAACGCGCGGAAGGATCGTCAAACAAACGGGGCGATGTGGCGTTTCGGCGCGCACGCCTGTGGCAGCGTTGCCGGCGGGAGCCTCCCATGCCGGCGACACAGGAGAATGACGCTATCATGACCACTGCGAAGAAGACGGTTCAGCGCCAGGGTTTCAAGACTGGCGAGCACGTTGTCTATCCGGCCCATGGTGTTGGGCAGATTGTTGCGATTGAGGAGCAAGAGGTCGCCGGTTTCAAGCTGGAGCTTTTCGTCGTCAGCTTTGCCAAGGACAAAATGACGCTGAAGATTCCGACTGCGAAAGCCATTGCAGTCGGCATGCGCAAGCTTGCCGAGAGCGATGTCGTGGCCAAGGCCATGCAGGTTCTCACGGGCCGCGCCCGTATCAAGCGCACCATGTGGTCGCGCCGTGCGCAGGAATATGAAGCGAAGATCAATTCGGGTGATCTTGTCTCGATTGCCGAGGTTGTGCGCGATCTGTATCGCTCGGAAGCCCAGCCTGAGCAGTCCTACAGCGAGCGTCAGCTCTATGAGGCTGCCGTTGACCGGCTGACCCGCGAGCTTGCTGCGGTCGGCCAGGAAACGGAAACCGAAGCGCTCAAGAAGATCGAGGCCCAGCTGGCGAAATCGCCGCGCCGTGCCGCCAAGGGTGCGGAGGCCGATGCCGATGCCGAAGGCGACGATATGCAGGAAGAGGCCGCCTGAGCGGTCATTCCTTTGAATGTCAAACAATGCCCGGCGCACTGCCGGGCATTTTTTTATGCGCTGACATGGGCTTGGCACATGCAGCTACGCCCTCATATCCGCGCGAATTTTCGGGTGATCCGCTCATTGCCACGTCCCGTAAACAGCGCTGTTGGCAAGCGCTGATCCAAAGCTCGCATCGGCGATCACAAGCTTGCCCGAAATGGGAGTGTGGCAATGCGTGATATGGCAGATGTCAGCCGTCAGTTGATCCGGGCTGCAATGGCAGCGCCATATCTCGAACGAGAACACGAGCAGCAGCTGGCCAGACGCTGGCGCGATGATCGCGACGAAGCTGCGCTGCATGTTCTTACCTCTGCCCATATGCGCCTCGTGATCGCGCTTGCGGCCAAGTTCAGACATTACGGCCTGCCGATGCCGGATCTCATTCAGGAGGGCCATGTCGGCCTGCTGGAGGCGGCAGCCAGGTTCGACCCCGAGCGCGATGTGCGCTTCTCCACCTATGCCGCGTGGTGGATCAAGGCTTCGATCCAGGATCATGTTCTGCGCAACTGGTCGATTGTGCGCGGCGGAACCAGCTCAACCCAGAAGGCCTTGTTCTTCAACCTGCGCCGGTTGCGTGCCAAGCTCACGCGCGGCGGCGAAGAGCGGATCAATGCCTCGGTGTACAGCAAAATCGCCGAATCCATCGGTGTATCGGTCGCGGATGTGGCCACGATGGACTCGCGATTGTCTGGCCCGGATGTGTCGCTGAATGCGCCGGTGCAGGATGATGAGGCGTCTGCGGAGCGGATGGATTTCCTGCTGGATGAGAGCCCGTTGCAGGATGAGCGCGTTGGCGGGCAGATCGATGCGGATCGACGCATTGGCTGGTTGAATGCAGCGCTTGGCGTGCTGTCCGAGCGCGAGATGAACATCCTGCGTGAGCGCCGGCTCAACGAGGAGGCACAGACGCTGGAATCACTTGGTGCACGTCTGGGCATCTCCAAGGAACGTGTGCGCCAGATCGAGAGCAGAGCCATGGAAAAACTCAAGGCTGCCTTGGTCAAGCTGCATCCTGAAGAGGTCATGGCTTGAGCATGGCCACCATGTGAGCCGGCGCGGTTTCAGTTGCCAATAACCTTGTAGCTCTCGCCCGCCACGATACCCGCGCTGCGATCCAGCCCGTTAAGCACCTGGAACTGCAGCACGCTTTGCGAGTCGACATTCATCTGCGCGGCGAGGCTGGTGATGGTGTCCGAGGCGCTGGCCCGCACGATGCGCAGGCGTCTGGGCGCAACATTGCGTGCGTTTGTCGTCGTGACGGGCTGAAAGCTGTCAATGATGCTGCGAAAGCTGCGCTCCAGCTCGGCTGCTTCGCCATTTCCTGCCACGATGAAACGATAGGTGAGGCTTCTGGCTTGCACAGCCGCCATGCGGAAGCTCCAGTCCGAGCCCTTGCCGCTGGCTGTGACGGCAGGGTTGCTGGCGATGGTGGTCGACTGGACATCCGAGAGGGTCACGCCCTCGATCCAGCGCGAATTCATGTAGCTGGTGAGGGATTGTCCTGTTTCGAGCGTGACCACATCAAAGCGGAACGCAACCGCACCATCCGCGGTCGCGCCAATCACCGCATCGCGCCCCGATTCGATCGGCAAGGATGAGGGCGTCTCGAAGGTCACGCCAAGCGAGGTGTTGACATAGCGCCGCCCCTGCACGAGCCCGGCAGCGGGGTCATCACCAAAGCTGATGCCCTCCAGTGCAGCAAGCCAGCTGGCGCGGTCCTGCTCTCCTAGCCCTGGCGCGCTGATCTGGCGAGCGGCGGCCTGTGCCTGTGCCACACGCTCCGGCGTCGAGGGGTGGGTGGAGAGCATGTCGGCATTTCGGTTGCGCGGACTTTCGCTCAGGCCCTGCCCGCGCAAGATAGGGGCGCGGCCAAGCGAGACAAGAAAGCGTTGCGCGCCGTAAGGATCGAGCTTGGCGCGGGCCAGCAGCCCGACACCAATCTTGTCGGCCTCAAGCTCCTGCTGGCGCGAGAAGCTGGCGACCGTGACGCGCCCCTGCGCCTGCGCGGCCTGTCCGGCACTGGGGTCATTCAGCACATCTGCCACAACCTTCGAGAACAGGGCTGAGCGCAGCTGCAACTCGGCGCGTTCAGACGCATGGCGGGCAATGACATGCGACATCTCATGGGCGAGCACTGCCCCGGCCTCGGCTGTGTCATTGGCCAGAGCGAGCAGGCCGCGCGTGACATAGAGGCGGCCATTTGGCAAAGCGAAGGCGTTGGGCGCGGGCGAGTTGAGGATCGTCACCTCATAGGCCAGGGCCGGGGGCGGGGCGGCGCGCGCCAGCCTTGCCACCAGATCATCCAGCAATCGCTTGGCGCGCGGTGCCTGGTACTCGCCGCCAAACAGCGCCAGCAAGCGCTGATGCTCGCGCTGGGCGGCAAGCTCACCGGCGGAAGGCCGCAATTGCGGCCGGCTCGGCGGCGAGGGCACAAAGCTCACCTGATCAGACGAGCAGCCACCAAGCGCAAAAGCCGCCAGCGACAGGCCGCAGATCAA
This sequence comes from Allobosea sp., assembly GCA_051650165.1. Taxonomy (GTDB): domain Bacteria; phylum Pseudomonadota; class Alphaproteobacteria; order Rhizobiales; family Beijerinckiaceae; genus Allobosea. The sequence continues at coordinate 268 of JBOFIL010000243.1, read as the reverse complement.
GGCAAATCGCAGCCGCATCAATCCAGCACCTCGATCATTGAGGTGCGGTCAAGCGTCATCCATAATCTCTCAGCTGACGCTTCCATCACGCCCCTCACCCGCAGGCTTCGCCCCTTCAGTTCAGCCACCTTCATGCCTGATGGCATTATATGGGCAATATTGCGACGGGAAGCGCGCAAGGAAGGCGCAAAACTGCCAAATGGGCCCATGTCGATGAAAACCTGGCCTCTCCGCTCCGTGACGCGCTGGACTTGACCCTCTACCATAC
>JBOFIL010000242.1:0-1144 GCA_051650165.1 Allobosea sp. | reverse complement strand
GCATGATTTTGCTGTTTGTTGACACACGACTGAGCCCCCCCACCTTACCAACTCTTAATCCGCCCGCGATGCTGCTGAAAGCTGGCTGCCGCCATGGTGTCTCCATCAGATAGGCCATCTTCCAAGATGGCTATGACAGGAGACGACCATGGCTTCGCATCATCTTCGTGATCTTCGCATCGGGCTGATTGCCGGCGGGTCGGCGCTTGCCTTGCTGGCGCTGGTGACGGGCTTGCCGTCATTTGCGCAGAACACGGCGCAAAACAGCGCGCGGCCTGACACCTCACGCGCCATCACGCTGGCCTCGCCATCGACCGGCGCTGTGGCGAGTTTTGCCGATGTGGTCGACAAGGTGAAGCCGGCGGTGGTTTCGGTCCGGGTCAAGGCGCGCGCGGCCAATGTCGCTGCACCCTTTGGCGGCGATGATATGAATGATCTGCCGCAGGGCCACCCGCTGGAGCGCTTCTTCAAGCGGCGGGAAAATGGGCGCGAGAGTGGCCGCGAAGGACGCGCTGAAGGAAGGCGCGGGCAAGAGCGCATGGCGCAATCGCAGGGCTCCGGCTTCTTCATCTCGGCTGATGGCTACATCGTCACCAACCACCACGTCATCGAGAATGGCGTTGAGGTTCAGGTGGTGATGGATGATGGCCGCACGCTGAATGCCAAGATCATCGGCGCTGATCCGCGCACGGATGTGGCGCTGCTGAAAGTGGAAGAGAAGGGCGAGTATCCTTTTGTGCGCTTTGCAGGCGGCAATCCACGCATCGGCGATTGGGTCGTGGCCGTCGGCAACCCGTTCGGACTTGGCGGCACGGTGACGGCGGGCATCGTCTCGGCCAGAGGCCGCGACATTGGCGCTGGCCCCTATGATGATTTCCTCCAGATCGACGCACCAGTGAACCGCGGAAATTCGGGTGGGCCATCCTTCAACCTCAATGGCGAGGTGGTCGGCGTCAACACCGCGATTGCATCGCCTTCCGGCGGCTCGGTCGGCATTGCTTTCGCGAGTCCCTCGTCAAAGGTGACCCAGATCGTGGCGCAGCTGAAGGAGAGCGGCTCTGTGGCGCGCGGCTTCCTTGGTGTGCAGATCCAGCCGGTGACGCCTGAAGTGGCGAATGCCATCGGCCTGAAGGAGCCCAAGGGC
>JBOFIL010000241.1:0-2984 GCA_051650165.1 Allobosea sp. | reverse complement strand
CGGCGCAGGCTGGCGCGCATATCCAGGCGCTGGCCCCGCATATGCGCTATCATGCGCCGGGTGCGGATGCGATCATCCGGCAGTGTTAGCTCACTGATCAGCCGGCGTGCGGCCAGCACCTCGCCAGCGCTCATCTGCGCGAAATCACGGGTCTTCAATCGCTCGCTGTCAGAGAGCGTCATGGTGGCCGTGAATTCGGTGAGATCGCGAATTTCCTCGCTTTCGCGGATGGCATCGCCCGCGAAGGCATCGGCCACGCGCAAGCTTGCGGCATCCGGCTTCTTGGCCGGCTCCGGTGCGCCGGGGCTTTCAGGGGAAAGCATCGCGATCATCTTCTCGATCAGAGAGCGCCGCCGGAAGAAGATGCGGAAGGCCTGATCAAACACCAGGCTGTCCTCATGGCGCTTCACGAAGATGGCGTGCAGCGTCCAGTAGAGATCATCACGGGCGATGGCCTGTGTGAGGGCCAGAGCCGCAACTGCTTCCATCACCGCGCCGGGGCCAAGCTTCATGCCGGCCTTACGAAGCGCACGGGCAAAGTGCGCGATGTTCTCGCCAAGATGGCCAGAGGCATCGCTCATCTTCGCACCTCCACATCATAGCCCGCACCTTTGCGAGTAGAGATGATGCGGTCGCCCGGCAGGATCACGCCCAGCGGTTTTTCGCCATCGGGCAGGATGGCGCTGGCCTTGTCGCGCTCGAACACCAGCACACAGTCGCCCTGGTCGAGTGCTGCTTGTGCCCACAAGCGCAGGCTGGTGATGAAGGGCTCCTGCGCCCAGGCGCGCGGCGCACCGGGGTCAGCCGTCACCACCAGCGAGTTGGAGCCGGGATAGATCGACAGCACGAATTTGCAGCGCTCCGGCTTCCATTCCGGTCCAAGCTCGGCGTTGAACAGCCACTGGCAATCAAAGGCGCGGCACACGGGCGGGCGCGTTTCATGGATGCCGCAGCCGCGCCCCTGCGCGATATGCCGGCACCATGTGCCTGCGGGCTTTTCCAGCTCCGGCACCGGGAAGAGCTTGCAACACAGCGTGCAGCTGCCGCAGCTTTTGCCGGGGGCGAGGGGGAAGGCATTGGCCGTCATGCGGTCATTCCCTGACGGTCGTCATGAACACCTTCTGCGCGATGCGCCAGCGCCCCTCATGCTTCACGAAGGAGAGCAGATCGGTGAAATAGCGCGGCTGCAACTGGCAGCGCACTTTCACATGCGCCAGTGTCGGCCCGATCAGGTCAAGGGTCAGCACGTGATCATCACGCAACATGCCAGCATCTTTTGGTTTCGCGCGCCCGCGCACCGCCACCAGCCATTCATCGCGCGGGGTGATCTTCACCTCGCCATCGAACACCTGCGTCAGTGCGGCAGAGGGCAGAAACACCTGCTCCAGCTTGTCGGCATCGGCCTCATACACGCCGTCAAAATAGGTCTGCACGGCGGCACGCAGGGCGGTGATTTCGTGGTTGTCATTCATGGCCAAGTCCTTCCGGGGTTTCATCAAGCCCTTGCCGCCGCTTTTGCCTCATCCAGAAGCGCATTGGCGCGCGAGCCCTGCATCTTCTGGATGTCGTCCTGATATTTCAGCAGCGCGCCGAGCGTATCGGAGATGTGGGTGGCATCGAGCGCGACCGCATCCAGCTCCACCAGCGCGCCGGCCCAATCGAGCGTCTCGGCAACACCTGGTGCCTTGAACAGTTCTTCCTTGCGGATGGCCTGCACGAAGGCGACCACCTCACGTGAGAGCTTTGCCGGCGCATGCGGCAGGCGCGATTTGAGTATGGCGAGTTCGCGCGCGGCATCGGGATAATCCACCCAATGGTAGAGGCAGCGGCGCTTCAGGGCGTCGTGGATTTCGCGCGTGCGGTTGGATGTGATGATGATGATCGGCGGAGCCGGTGCCTTGATGGTGCCAAGCTCGGGGATGGTGACTTGAGCGTCTGCCAGCATTTCGAGCAGGAAGGCTTCAAAGGCTTCGTCCGTGCGGTCCAGTTCGTCAATCAGGAGGATCGGCGGGCCACCCTCCTGCGGCTCCAACGCCTGCAAGAGCGGGCGGCGGATGAGATAGCGCTGCGAGAACAGATCGCTCTCCAGCTGCGCGCGATCCTGCACGCCGCTGGCTTCAGCCAGCCGGATTGCCATCATCTGCGCGGCATAGTTCCATTCATACACCGCCGAGGAGACATCGAGCCCCTCATAGCATTGCAGGCGGATGAGCTTGCGGCCCAGCCCCTCGGCCAGCACCTTGGCGATTTCTGTCTTGCCAGTGCCGGCCTCGCCCTCAAGTAATAGTGGCCGGCCCATACGCAGGCTCAGGAACAGAACAGTCGCCAGCGCACGGTCGGCGACATAGCCCTGCGAGGTCAGCAGTTTGAGTGTGGCGTCAATCGAGGCGGGCAGGGCTGTTATCGTCATGCCGCAGTCTCCCATGCCAGCCAGAGCGCGACAAGCGCCAGCAGCACGACGGGTATGGCGGTGCAATGACGCATGCGGCTAGCTGTTCCCTCCGCTTGTCACCCGTGACATGGTGGTGTCGCAATTTCAGCGCTCATTGCGCAATGCCCAATCACAGATGAGGACGAAACCCATGACCACCGCCGAACTCGCCGCCGCCTTCACTGCCATGCTGAAAACCGGCGAACACGAGGCTGCTGCCGCCAAATTCAACGCGTCTGATATTGTTAGCATTGAGGCGATGGATGGCCCGATGGCGCGCGTGCAGGGCACGGCAGCAGTCAAGGCCAAGAGCGACTGGTGGTATGGCGCGCATGAGATCCATAGCGCCAGCGCCGAGGGGCCTTATGTGAATGGCGAGCAGTTCAGCGTCATCTTCAACATGGACATCACCGCGAGGGAAAGCGGCCAGCGCATGCAGATGCAGGAGGTCGGCCTCTACACGGTGAAGGATGGCAAGATTGCCGAGGAGCGGTTCTTTTATTGAGGGTGGTGGATACAAATACGCGTCGTCATGGTCGGGCTTGTCCCGCCC
>JBOFIL010000240.1:0-3559 GCA_051650165.1 Allobosea sp. | reverse complement strand
CACGCGACAGGCTGGTGATATTGGCGTTGACGGCAATTTCGCCGCCAAGCCAGCCCGGGCCTGTATGACGCTTGTCGTAATCCAGCACGGGATGGACGATGGGCTGCTGCTTCTGCCAATCGGTGTAGTAAAGTGTGCGGAAATAATAGCCGCGCAGGTCAAACCAGCCCGTATCGGTCTTGCCATTCAGGAAGACGGTGGAGGTCGACTCGCGGAAGAATGTGTTGGTGATGCTCTCCGAGCGCTGGCGGTAATTCTGGATGAACCAGCGGTCTGTCGCCATGGCGATGTCCCAGCCATAGCTCCATTTCTCGTTGATATGGAACTTGCCGGTGGTCTCGATCGAGCCGCGGAAATCCTTGTTGCGCGCGCCGAACGGAGCATCAAGGAAGGCGCTCGGCTCGGCCTGCGAAATGCCGGCAGCGCGGATATTGTACGAGCCATTGAGCAGCCGATGGCGCCATTCAGCCTGGCCGAGGAACCCCTGCCGGGTGAGGAAAGTTGGCGTCAGGGTCAAATCGTAATTTGGCGCGAGATTCCAGAAATACGGGGTCGAGACGCCGTAACCCAGCGCCGTCGTCGAGATATAATGCGGCGTCAGGAAGCCGGATTTGCGCTTCACAGTCGCGTCAGGCCCCGAGAAATACGGGATATACGCAATTGGCACGCCCCAGAACTCGATCTGGCTGCCCTCGTAATAGATCATCTTCTCGCTGGCATCATGGATGATGCGGGCTGAGCGCACCTGCCAGAGCGGAGGCCGCGTCGGATCATCCTTGCAAGGCTCGCAGGCCGTGTAGATGCCGCGATCGAACACCATTGCCTGGCCTTCGGTGCGCTCGGCACGCGGCGCGGTGAAGCGGGTCTTGTCGGTGTTCTCGACACGCAGCGAGTCGATGAAGCCATTCTTGAAGCCATCATCAAGATCGAACCGCTCACCTGTGATCACCGTTCCATTGGCTTCGGTGATGCGGGCACTGCCTTCCGCCTGCACACGTTTGGTGTTGCGGTCGTAGACAACGCGGTCCGCCTCGATGGTGCGGCCCTGATGGAAAATCTGGACGCTGCCGACAGCCGAGACCTTGTTGCCCTTGTTGTCGTAGACGATCTCGTTTGCGTCAACGACCATCCGGTCCTTGTTCTCGAGCGGAGCAGCAGGAGCAGGAGTGGCAGGCTTCACATCAAAATTGTTCAGGCGTTGGGCATGCACCAGCGACGCGCTTGCGCTGATCGCAAGCACGGACACTGCCGCTCGAAGCGCCAGCCGCCAAGCCTTAAGCCTCATCCACCTATCCCACACACGCGACCCACCCATTGTCATCACCCATCCTCCTGGTGGAGAAGGGCAAGGACGCCAAGCGCGGTCCCCAGAACCGCAGGAAGCCAGGCAGCAACGAAAGGTCGCAACACGCCGGCAGCCCCGAGATCCTCTGTCAATTGCGTGGCGACATAGAGCACGAAGCCCGCCGCAACGCCAGCCAGAACCATCTTGGCAACACCACCAAATCTGAAAAACCTTAAGGAAACAGAAGCCGCTACCAGAAGCATGGCAATCAGCAGCAAGGGGCGGGCAAAAAGCGACTGTTCGCGCAAGCGATACGGCGTTGCATCAAGCCCGGCACGCTCGGTCCGCTCAATCACCGAATCAAGCTCCCAGAATGAAACGGAGTCGGGCGGTGTGAAGCTTTGCCGCACCTGTTCGACCTCAAGATTGGTGGCGATCAGATAGGTGTCGTAGCTTTGCGGCTCCTCAAGGGCAGACATCACGCGCGCCTCACGCAATTCCCAGAAACCGGCATGAAGCTCGGCCTCGCGCGCCTCGGCCCGCTCTCTGAATGCACCGTTCTGCTCAAACGAAAAGAACGTGACCTGCGCCAGCCTCTTGCCGCCATCCAGCGAAGAGGCCGCGCGGATGATCGATTGCCCGTCAGTGCTGTTTTGGCGCAGCCACAAATCCTTGCCGCTCGCCACCTTGCTGAAACGCGCAAAGATTGAAGCCTCAATGACTGCTGCGCGCTGCTTCAGCTCTGCCGCGATCGGATTGTAGGCGACCACGGAAACAATTCCGAACAGTGTCGCGACAATCAGGCCAGGCTGCAGAAACTGCCAGGCTGAAATGCCGGCCGCGCGGGCAATCACCAGCTCCAGCTTGCGGCTGAGCAGCAACAATGTCGCCATGGCGCCGAACAGCATCGCAAAAGGCAGTATCTGCTCGGCAACCGAGGGCGTGCGGTAGAGCGCGAGCTGCGCCATCAGCCGCGTGGTGGCGCCCGGCGCATCACCGGCGCGGCGCATGAGTTCGACGAAATCCAGCGTCCAGATCAGGAAGAACACAGAGAAAAACATCGAGAGGATGACGCGCGTGAACCTGCCGGACAGATACAGCATCAAGGTGCGGCCGAGCATCGCTCACGCCCTCCCAAGCTTGGGCAGGCGGTTGATCACACGGCCAAGCAAGTCAGAAACCAGCGGTGCGGTGATGGGTTTCAGACGGTGGCCGTAGAGAATCAGCCAGATCGAGATAAGCCCCGCTCCAATCGGCAGCAGATACATGAAGGGAACAGCCGCAGGTGAGCGTACGCTGGCTGTCCAGGCGGCATAACCGATCAGGCGGGTGGCCGAGACAGCAAAGACGGCCATCTGGATAGCGAATCCGCGCCCCTGCCGCGTGGTCTTAGCCTCGCCCAATGCCGCAAACGCGATCAGCATGAAGGCAATGGGATAAAGCGGCGCTGACAGGCGGTTATGCAACTCGGCACGGAAACGCCCCGACTGGATCTTGTAGTAGCCCTCGTTCTTGTCCGCGAAGATCAAGGCCGAGAGCGGGCGTTCGCGTGGTTTGTAGATGATCTTGCCCGGTGCGGCCTCGCCGCCACCCTCGGCATCCGCGTCGCCGCCCAGCATGGCGAGGTTCACCGCGTAGCGATCAAACGCCACAATGGAAGAATCGCGCGAATTCGGCGTCTGGCGCTGCACAGAGCCGCGCTCCAGCAACAGCAGGCTCATGCCGTCCACTTCCGCAGCTTGACCTCGCTCGGCGATGTAGATCGCGGTCTTGGCATCATCGCGGCGGTCTTGCAGGAAGATGCCGATCAGAGTCTGGCCCTGCCGCTCGCGGTAATGAAAGGTGATGCCGGCATCGAGCTGTGCGAACTGCCCTTCCTTGACGATATTGGCAACAAAATCAGCGCGTACCTTGGTGATGAGATCACGCAAGGTCTTGTAGCTGTCCGGGATGACAGACATCGTCATCCACGCCACAAGAATGGTGACGAGCGCCGTCAGCACAACAAAAGGCTTCAGCAGCCGGAAGGGCGCAACACCGGCTGCGCTCATCACGATCAGCTCGGAGTCGCCATTGAGGCGGTTCAGCGTGTAGAGCGTCGCGGCAAACAGCGCGACGGGAGCAATGCCGGCAATGAGCGCGGGCAGGGTCGTCAGCGTCACCAGCAGGAAGACGATGATGGTCTGGCCCTTGCCAGTGACCAGATCGAGTTCCTTCAGTGATTGCGTGATCCAAATCACCGCCGTCAGGCCAATGAGTCCCGCCACCGTCGCC
>JBOFIL010000239.1:0-5824 GCA_051650165.1 Allobosea sp. | reverse complement strand
CAAGGCGCATGCAAGCGCCAAAGCGGTCACAAGACCCGTTGCCCCGAATGCCTTGGCCCCGAATGCCTTGGCCCCGAATGCCTTGGCCCCGATTGCCTTGCTGGTCGAGATCAATGTCACCTGCGTGAAGCCTCTGCCGTCATGTAGAAGAGCTGCCGATTGGCAGCACTATATGGCCTTTTTGCGAGCCTTTTCACGACATAAGCGCGCATGGACCATGCGGCAAGCGGCATGCACGTTCAATTCTCATCATCATGGCCGCTTTCGACCAGGATTTCGCGCTTTCCGGCATGATTGGCCGCGCCAACAATGCCTTCCTTCTCCATCCGCTCCATGATCGAGGCCGCGCGATTATAGCCAATCTGGAGGCGGCGCTGGATATAGGAGGTCGAGGCTTTCTTGTCGCGCAGCACCACGGCAACAGCCTGCTCATAGGTATCGCCGCCGCCAAGCCCACCGTCGGAATGGTCGAAGACCGGCGTATCGCCTTCCTCGCCAGCATTCGCCTCATCGGTCGTGACAGCATCGAGATATTGCGGACGCCCCTGCGTTTTCAGGTGCTGGACAACGCGCTCCACCTCCTGATCCGAGACAAAGGGGCCATGCACGCGCGCGATGCGCCCGCCACCCGCCATGTAGAGCATGTCGCCCTGGCCGAGCAGCTGCTCCGCGCCCTGCTCGCCGAGAATGGTGCGTGAATCAATCTTCGATGTGACCTGAAACGAGATACGCGTCGGGAAGTTGGCCTTGATCGTGCCGGTGATGACATCGACCGACGGGCGCTGCGTGGCAAGAATGACATGGATGCCTGCCGCGCGCGCCATCTGGGCGAGGCGCTGGATGGTGCCTTCGATTTCCTTGCCAGCAACCATCATCAGGTCTGCCATCTCGTCGACGATGACAACAATGAAGGGCAGGGCTTCAAGATCCATTGTCTCGTTTTCGTAGATCGCCTCGCCCGTTTCGCGGTCAAAGCCGGTCTGTACGGCGCGGCTGATGACCTCGCCGGATTTCTTGGCCTCGGCCACGCGCGCATTGAAGCCCTCGATGTTGCGCACGCCGAGCTTGGCCATTTTCTTGTAGCGCTCCTCCATCTCGCGCACCGCCCATTTGAGCGCGACCACCGCCTTTTTGGGGTCGGTCACCACAGGCGTGAGCAGATGGGGAATCCCGTCATAAACGGAAAGCTCGAGCATTTTCGGATCAACCATGATCAACCGGCACTCTTCGGGCTTCAGCCGATAGAGCAGCGACAGGATCATGGTGTTGATGGCGACGGATTTGCCCGAGCCCGTGGTGCCAGCAACCAGCAAATGCGGCATACGGGCGAGATCAACAATCACAGGCTCCCCGCCAATGGTCTTGCCTAGGCAGATGGCGAGCTTGGCCTTGCTGGCCTCGAAATCCTGGCTGGCGAGCAACTCACGCAGCAGCACCATTTCGCGCTTGGCGTTCGGCAGTTCGATGCCCATGGCATTGCGGCCAGACACCACCGCGACGCGGGCCGAGACAGCGCTCATCGAGCGGGCAATATCCTCGGCCAGTGAAATCACGCGCGAGGATTTGGTGCCGGGGGCCGGCTCCAGCTCATACAGCGTCACCACAGGGCCGGGGCGCACATTGGTGATCTCGCCGCGCACGCCGAAATCCTCCAGCACGCCCTCCAGCAAGGTCGCGTTCTGCTCCAGCGCATCCTTGGGGATGGCCACCAGCGATTTCTTTGGCTCGGCCAGATAAGACAGCGCCGGCAGCTCGAAGCGCTCATTCTCATTGTCGAGGAAGGAGGGCTGGGCCTCCTTCTGCGCGCGCCTGCCCTGCTTCAGCGAGCCTGGTCGCTCGGCCACATGGGCAATGTGCCGGTCTTCATATTTTTCCTGGCCATCATTGCGTGCCTGATCCGTCCAGGGTGCGGCATCGGCAGTATCCTCTGCCATGCGGCGCTCATGGCCGAATTGCGCATCATCCAGCGATGGCTCGCGCCGGCTGCGGGGTTTGCGCGGGGCATCATCAATTGCGCCCGCCATGCCAGCCGGCTGGAGCCGCGGGCCTGCTGCCATGCGGCGCACCAATGCCGATTTCAGCGCCATGAACCCATGGGCAATGCTGCCCAGCAAGATGACGCCCATGCCCGGCTCATCATCGCGCATGGCGGCTGGCCGCTCGTCCTCTTCCTCAGCGCCCATTTCATCATCAGGCAGCGCATCATCAGACAGGCCAAAGCCCGCACAGGCCGTGAGCGACAATATGGCGACTGCGGCAAAGGCAAAGCCGACAAGCCCGGCAAGGGGCGAGCCGGCGGCCAGGCCGATGATATTGCGCGCACCGCCAAACAGGGCATCGCCCATCACGCCGCCAAGCCCGGTGGGCAGCGGCCAGCGCGCCGTGACCGGCAGGGCAGAAGCCACGGCCGCCGATGCCGCGACGCCGAGAATGAGCGCGATGAACCGTAGTGCGGCCCGGTCAATCCCGCGCCCGCGCAGCAGCGCAATGGCGAAGATGAGCAACGGCACGAGCGCAGCAACTGAGGCCAGACCCATCAGCTGCATCGCCAGATCGGCGGCGACAGCGCCCGGTCGCCCCAGCCAATTGCGCACCGGGCCATCGGTGGCGTTGTTCAGGCTTGGATCATCGACAGACCATGTCGAGAGCGCCGCCGCCATGAACAGCACGAGGCCAAGCAGCACGAAACCGCCAATCTCACGCATGCGACGCGCCAGAAACAGCCGAACAGGCTCTGGCAAGCGATCAGCAAGAGAACGGGATCGACGCAAGGTGCGCATGGATTTCATAGGCTCCAGGTCCGCGAAATGGGATTTCGGACCATGCGCAAATTAGGGATATGCCGGTTAAGGCCGGCTTAACCATCGAGGCCTGCTGTCCAAAAGAGGACGGGCTGGGCGCATATCCCCCAAACGACAGCGCCCCGGCTTATGCAGCCGGGGCGCGTCACATCAGGCAAATGCGAGATTAGTAGTTGTAGGCGCGCTCGCCATGCTCGGCGATATCGAGGCCCTCGCGCTCATGCTCGGGAGAGACACGCAGGCCGATGATGACATCAACGATCTTGTAGATGATCAATGAGCCAATGCCGGACCAGACCACGGTCAGGCCCACAGCCTTGAGTTGGGCAATCATGGCTGTGCTGAACACGTAATCAGCCACCGCCAGCGTGCCCGGCTTGGAGACGTAATCGGGGATGCCGACGCCGCCCAGCGCACCATTGACCAGAACACCCGTAGCAAGGGCGCCAAGAATGCCGGCGACGCAATGGATGCCGAAGACATCCAGCGAGTCGTCATAGCCGAAGGCGTTCTTGATCGAGGAGCAGAACACGAAGCAGAGTGCGCCAGCAATCAGGCCGAGCACGATGCAGCCCATCGGGCCGGCAAAGCCGGAAGCCGGCGTGACCGCCACAAGGCCAGCCACCGCACCGGAGACCATGCCCAGCAGCGAAGGCTTGCCCTTGACGGCCCATTCGACGAACAGCCAGGCCACAGCGGCGGCCGCGGTCGCGACGAAGGTGTTGATCATGGCCAGCGCCGCAACGCCGTTGGCTTCGAGATTGGAGCCGGCATTGAAGCCGAACCAGCCAACCCAGAGCAGCGCAGCGCCGATCATGGTCATGGTCAGCGAATGCGGAGCCATCAGCTCCTTGCCATAACCGATGCGCTTGCCGAGCACGAAGGCACCAACAAGGCCTGCAATGCCGGCATTGATGTGCACGACTGTGCCGCCAGCGAAATCGAGCGCGCCCCACTGGTAGATGAGGCCTGCATCGGCCAGCGTTTCTGCCAGCTTGGTTTCGGCAGCGGCCTTGGCGGCAGCGTCTGAACCAGCCGCAACGACAGCCTTGGCAGCATCACCGAAGGCGTCTGGGCCAGCCCAATACCAGACCATGTGCGCGATCGGGAAATAGATGAAGGTGACCCACAGCACGGTGAACAGCACCAGCGCCGAGAACTTCATGCGCTCGGCAAAGGCACCGACGATCAGTGCCGGCGTGATGCAGGCAAAGGTCATCTGGAAGCAGACATAGACCAGCTCAGGAATAACCACGCCATTCGAGAAGGTGGCGGCCACCGTCTCGGGCGTCACGCCCATCAGGAAAGCCTTCGAGAATGAGCCGATATAGGCATTCAGCGAACCGCCATTGGTGAAGGTGAGCGAATAGCCATATGTCACCCAGATCAGGCAGACGATCGAGACGATCGCGAACACCTGCGTCAGCACCGAAAGCATGTTCTTGGAGCGCACAAGGCCACCATAGAACAGCGCGAGGCCGGGGATGGTCATCAACAGCACGAGCACTGTCGAGATCAGCATGAAGGATGTGTCGCCCTTGTTGGGCACAGGCGCAGCAGCGGCGGCTTGCGCCAGCGCGGGCAGGGCGCTGAAGGCGAGAACGCCTGCGCCAGCAATGCCTGCTGCAATGAGGTTGCGGAACAACATGGTGGTGAACTCCTGACCTTTGAGGATTGTCTTTTTGGGAGGGGACACGTCGTCAGAGCGCGTCAGCGTCGGTCTCGCCGGTGCGGATGCGCACGGCCTTCTCGATCGAGGAGACAAAGATCTTGCCATCGCCGATCTGGCCCGTGCGGGCAGCGGCGGTGATTGCCTCGATCACCTTGGCCACAAGATCCCCGGCCACTGCCACCTCGATCTTGATCTTCGGCAGGAAGCTGACCGCATATTCCGCGCCGCGATAAATCTCGGTATGGCCCTTCTGCCGCCCATAACCCTTTACCTCGGTCACCGTGAGGCCGTGCACACCGATGGCGGTCAGCGCATCGCGCACCTCCTCGAGCTTGAACGGCTTGATGATTGCCATCACGATTTTCATGTTTTTGTACCTCGTTTGCGCCTCGCTGCCGGCCACGCCCTATTACCCCCGGCAAACCGGCGGCAAGGCGATGCCCACAGAGTATCGTGCCTGCCTTACAAGCCCCGTGCCAACCTGAGGCAGGGCATGAATCATGACCTGTCATCACCATTCGTCATGCGATGATAACCACAAAACGGCATGATGATATGTAATTATGCATATTAAATATGCAAATGCCTTTTAAATAATCACATATTCTGCTTTTGCGGCATCAACAAAGTTCCGCTATGCCCTGAGATGCAAAATCAGGGATCACGATCAGCCATGACGGCTCGGAGTTCAGCAAAGCCTCTGCCGGTCAGTGCGGGAGCAGGTAGCCGCACCCCGAGGCCTGGCCCGCGCATTGTCATCGCCGGCGGCGGCGCGGCAGGCCTCTGCCTTGCCATTGCATTGAGGCATGGCCTCGGGACAAGCGCCACAATCACCCTTGTCGAGCCTTCGCAAGCCTCGAATGAACCCGATAATCGCGGCTGGGCTGTCACGGCGGGGAGCCGGCGCCTGCTTGAGGCGATTGGCGCATGGCAGGCGATGGCCAGCGACGCCGCGCCCGTGACGCAGATCAGCGTGACGGACAGCCGCACCCGCGATGTCGTGCGCCCGGTATTTCTGAATTTCGACGAACCACGTGAGGCGAACGATCCCTTCGCCCATATCGTGCTTGCGGGCACTATGGTGAGCGTGCTGCGCGAGACGGCACAAGCTGCGGGCGTCACCCTCCGCAACGGGTCAGTGACGGATTTCTCATCGCAGCCTGGCGCTGTCACAGCAAAGCTCGACGATGGCGAGAGCCTTGGCTGCGATCTGCTTGTGGCCGCCGATGGCTCGCGCTCGCGGCTGCGCGATCTGGCCGGCATCGGTTTCGTGCGCTGGGATTATCCGCAATCCGGCATTGTCGCGAGCCTCACCCATGAGCGTCCACATCAGGGCCGGGCGATAGAGCAT
>JBOFIL010000238.1:0-6834 GCA_051650165.1 Allobosea sp. | reverse complement strand
AGACATCGCCGCCTGTGCCATTCTCGCCCATGGGGCCTTCCGCGCCACCTGTCTGTGTCATGCGGTCCACCATCTGTTCGAGAAACATGCTCTCGAAATCATCGGCGGTCTTCTTGAGCTTCTCGCCTTCCGGCGTGCCAGCCAGCGAGGAGAGCAGGCTGGTGACTGAGCCAGCCGCCTTGCCGGCCAGCTTGCCGACCATGGGGGCAGCGACATTGCTGGTGGCGCTGAGCGCCAGCTTGCCAGCGATGGGAGCAAGGGAAAGGGTCATTACATCACCTCGATGTCGGCTTGCAGCGCGCCGGCTGCCTTGATGGCTTGCAGGATGGAAATCATGTCACGCGGGCCAATGCCCAGCGCGTTGAGCCCGTCGACCAGATCACGCAATGTCACGCTGGATTTGACCAGCGCGAGCTTGTTGCCGCCTTCCGAATCCACCTTGACGGAGGTGCGCGGCACCACGGTCGTCACGCCACGGGAGAACCCTTCGGGCTGCGAGATTTGCGGTGCTTCGGAAATGGTGACGGTCAGGTTGCCTTGCGCGACCGCCACGGTCGAGACCTGCACATCCTTGCCCATGACGATGATGCCGGAGCGCTCATCGATGACAATGCGGGCGAGTTGATCTGGCTCGACTTTCAGCTGCTCGATCTCGGTGAGTAACCGGATCATGTTGCCCTGGTAGCGTGCGGGCACTTGTATGGTGATGGTGGAGGGGTCGGTCGGCTCGGCTGAGTCAGCGCCCAGGAAATCATTGATTGAAGCAGCGATGCGGCGCGCTGTCGTGAAATCCGGGTTGCGCAGTGCAAGGCGCAGGTTTTTCAGCTTGTTGATCGCAAAATCGATCTCGCGCTCGACAATGCCGCCATTGGCAATGCGGCCAACAGTTGGCACGCCGCGCGTGATCTTGGCAGCCTCGCCCTCGGCGGCAAAGCCGGAGATCGACACCGCGCCCTGCGCGACCGAATAAACCTCTCCATCAGCGCCGAGCAACGGCGTGACGAGTAGCGTGCCGCCCTGAAGCGATTTGGCATCGCCGAGCGATGACACCGTGACGTCAATGCGTGCGCCCTGCGTGGAGAAGGCCGGCAGATTGGCCGTGACAATCACCGCAGCCATGTTGGCGGTGCGCATGTTGGCGCCGCGGGTGTTGACCCCAAGGCGCTCCAGCATGGCCTGCGCCGATTGGCGAGTGAAGGGCGAGTTGTTGAGCGTATCGCCTGTTCCATTCAGTCCGACGACGATGCCATATCCCACCAGCTGGTTCTGGCGCACGCCTTCAATCGCGGCGAGATCCTTGATGCGCGACAAGGCGTTGGCCGGCTCAGCGAGGCTGAAGAGGCAGCCAAGACCGAGGCCGATTGCGAGAGCGAGCTTGGACAGAACGACACGCATGACGGATGACACACTCCTTCTTCGCTAAATGCCTTGCGAAGCGCGTGCCATGAGGGTTCATATAAAAACTATATATTTTCCAATGTGTTAGATCGCGTATTCTGTCTTGCGTGGCTCATTGAAGCCCTGCATGTGGTCAAATTCGCCATGCAGGCAGGCAAAATCTGCCGGGCCTTTCACATCTCCTTAACCACGTGGGGCGCTTAAATCGGGGGTCAGCCAACAGGCAGGAGCAAGCGGCCATGCGCGTCGACGGACGCCAACCCATTCAGCCGAATGCACAGCCAGCCCAGCGCACGGGCGTGAGTGGGCAGGGCTTCTCGCTGCCCACGACCACCAAGCCGGAGAGCAACCAGAAATCCGGCGGCGTGCGCAGCGCCATGTCTTCCATCCCGCTGGATACGATGCTTGCCGTGCAGGCGCGCGAGGACGACAAGGAACGCCGCAAGCGCCACTCGAAGCGCGGCCGCGAGATGATCGACGGGCTGGACCGGCTCAAAGCCGCGCTGCTCTCAGGGCGTGTGCCGCTTGGCGAGCTTGAGCGCCTCAAGGGGATGCTCTCCGAGCGTCGTGACATCAGCGGTGACCCTCAGCTTGACGAGATCATCGGCCACATCGAACTGCGCGTTGCAGTGGAGCTGGCGAAGCTCGGACGATAGGTATTGCCCATTGGCGACGGCAGCATTCATGCCTACTTTCCTGGCATGATCATCCCCTTCGATAATTCCTATGCTCGCCTGCCGCAGCGCTTCTATGTGAAGCAGCCGCCTGAGCCTGTCGTCGCGCCAAACCTTCTGGTGCTGAATGTGCCATTGGCGCGCGAGTTGGGGCTGGACGCAGGTTGGCTGCAATCGCCCGCGGGGCTTGCCATGTTGGCGGGCAACGAGCTGCCGAAAAATGCTGCCTCGATTGCGCAGGCCTATGCCGGTCATCAGTTCGGCGGGTTTTCACCCCAGCTGGGCGACGGCCGCGCGCTGATGATCGGCGAGATCATAGATCGGAACGGGCAGCGCCGAGACATCCAGCTCAAGGGCTCTGGCCCGACGCCTTTCTCTCGCCGGGGCGATGGCCGGGCGGCGCTGGGGCCGGCGCTTCGCGAATATCTCATCGGCGAGGCGATGTTTGCGCTAGGGCTTCCGACAACACGGGCGCTGGCCGTGGTGGCGACCGGCGAGGAGGTCTATCGTGAGGATGTGCTGCCCGGCGCGGTGCTGACGCGGGTCGCGTCCAGCCATATCCGTGTTGGCACGTTTCAGTATTTCGCGGCACGCGGCGACACTGAGGCAGTGAGGCTGCTGATGGATCATTGCATTGCGCGCCATGATCCGGATTGCGCGAACGCAGCCAATCCGGCGCTGGCGTTCCTTGTAGGCGTGATTGGCGGCCAAGCTGCGTTGGTGGCTGGGTGGCTGTCGTTGGGCTTCATCCATGGCGTGATGAACACCGACAACATGACGATTTCGGGCGAGACCATTGATTATGGCCCCTGTGCCTTCATGGATGCATACGACCCCGCCACGGTGTTCTCGTCAATCGACCGGCAGGGGCGCTATGCCTATGCCAACCAGCCCACCATCGCGCAGTGGAATTTGACGCGATTAGCTGAATGCCTTGTGCCGCTCATCGATGCCGATGAGGACAAGGCGGTTGAGCTGGCCAGCGAAGCGATTGGCGGTTTCGCGGGGGCCTTCAACACCGCCTATTTCGCGCGGATGCGGGCCAAGACCGGGCTGACGCACGCCGAAGACGACGACATTGAGTTGATCCGCGATCTGATGCGCATGATGGCGGCGGCGCGTGAGGGCAGGGGCGCTGATTTCACGCTCACATTCCGGGCGCTGTGCGGGGCCAGCTTGGGGCCTGCCTATATGGGATCACTCTCGGCCCAATTTCAGGATGGCGCGGCGCTGGAAGAGTGGCTGAAGCGCTGGCGGGCAAGGCTGGCGCGCGAGGATGTTTCGCCAGAGGCAAGGGGTGCTGCGATGAAGGCAGCCAATCCGGCCTTCATCCCGCGCAATCATCGCGTGGAAGAGGCGCTCGCGGCAGCGCATGAGGGCGACATGGCACCTTTCGCGACGCTCGCCGCTATTCTGGCAAAGCCTTTTGACGATCAGCCGGAGCATGAGGCCTACATGCAGCCCGCGCCCGCAAGCTTTGGCCAGTATCAGACATTCTGCGGGACGTGATTACGCCCCCGCCCGCTCCAGGCTGCGGATGATGTGCTCCTGAAGCCGCATCACAGGCCCGCGGGAGGAGGGGGCGCACAGCAGCGCGATCTCGGTGTCGGCCATGTTCGGCAAGGCGAGGCCGGTGGCGTGCTCGCCATCAAGAATGGCAAATCCCGGCGGCACCATTTCCTTGGGCAGCACGGTGAGGCCGAGGCCAGCCTTCACAGCGGCCAGCGCCCCTGCGAGCGAGCCGCAGGTGTAGGCAATGCGCCAGCGCAGCCTCGCTTTGTCCAGCGCCTCTGTGGCGCGCTTTCGGTAAACGCAGGGCGTTGGCGATACCACAAGCGGCAGCTCCGCCATGGATGTTGTCCTGGCCGATGGCGCGCCCACCCAGACCAAAGGTTCGCGCCAGACGCGCACACCGCCGGCATCGGTCGTGGGTTCGCGCTTGATCAGCACCATGTCGAAGCCACCGCTGCGATAGCCAGCCAGCAGGTTCAAGGTCAGGTCGCAGGTCACATCCAGCGCTACTCTTGGATGGGCTTTCGCAAATCGCGCCAGCACGTCCGGCAGATGCGCAGTGGCGAAATCCTCCGGTGTGCCAAGGCGAACAATGCCCTCGATCTCGGGCTCGGACAGCCTTGCCAGCAGCGCATCATGCGCCGCCAACAGGCCGCGCGCCTCCGGCAGCAGTGTCTCTCCAAGCGGGGTGAGAGCCAGCGAGCGCGGGGTGCGGTCGAACAAGCGCCCGCCCAGCCGTGTCTCCAGTCGCTTAAGCTGTAGCGAGAGCGTGGATTGCGTGCGCAGCAGCCGCTCGCCAGCGCGGGTGAAGCCGCCCGCCTCGGCGATGGTGACGAAGCTGTGCAGAAGATCCAGATCGAGATTGCCGAGCTGCATCGCGCCCTCACCATTTGAGCCAATAATTGATAACGACAATCATTGATGCGTCAATTATCAATTTCAAACATGCCATACTGCACGCTAACTCCCGCACGTCACAACGGGAGGCTGACATGCCGGGATTCGATCTGCTCATCACCAATTTCACCTCGCCCATCGTGCTGGCCTTCGCGCTTGGTGCGCTGGCGGGCTTCATCAAGAGCGAGCTTGAGCTGCCCGAGGCGGTGCTCAAGCTGCTCTCGATCTACCTGCTCTTCTCCATCGGCCTGACGGGCGGGCGCGAGCTGGCCAAGGCCAACCTCAGCGACATAACCGGGCTGATCGGTGTGGCGGTGGCGCTGACCATCGCGATCCCAATCGTCACGTTCATTATCATGCGCAAGATCGGCAGGTTTGATGCCGCCAACGCGGCGGCAGTGGCGGCGCATTATGGCTCGGTGTCATCGGTGACATTCTTCGCGGCGGTGGCCTTCGCCAAGGCGGCGAATACCCCCAGCGAAGGCTACCTCACGGCGGTGGTGGCCTTGATGGAGTGGGGCGTGATCATCGCGCTGCTGCTCGCCAGATGGTCCATCGGCAAGGAGAATGGCAAGGCCAGCCTTCAGGGCATCATGGCCGATACCCTCAGGGGGCGGGGCATCCTGCTGCTGACCGGCGGCATGGTGATCGGCGCGCTGGCTACCGATGGCCAATGGGGCCAGATCGCCCCCTTCTACGAGCACCTGTTCCGGGGCATCCTGATGCTGTTCCTGCTCGAAATGGGCATGACGGCAGCGCGGCAGATCAAAGGCTTCGCGGCTGTGGGCAGGTTCATGACCATATTCGCCATACTCTCGCCAGTTGCGTGGGGATTTGTTGGTGTGTGGCTCGGCACAATCGCTGGTCTGAGCATGGGCGGGGCCTTCGTGCTTGGCGCGATCTGTGCCTCTGCTTCCTACATCGATGCCCCCGCTGCCTGCCGGGCGGCACTGCCTCAGGCAAACCCCGGCATTTATCTCACGGCGTCACTGGGCGTGACCTTCCCGTTCAACCTGCTGATCGGCCTGCCGCTCTACTACCACTTCGCGCAGTGGCTGGCGGGATAAGGGGCCTCGCCATTTGACCGCCGATCCGCTAGAGCGCGGCGGCTGGCTGGGCTGATGCCCTGTTGGCGGTCTCCATGATGGGTGCTGCGCTTCTCTCCGATGCTGTTCAATTCCTTCGCCTTCCTGCTCGTGTTCCTGCCCGTGGCGCTGCTGCTGCACTGGGCGGTGGAGCGATTCCGGCCGGAATGGCGGCTGGCGTTGTTGGCGATCCTTTCCTTCGCGTTTTACGGCTATTGGGATTGGCGCTTCGTGCCGCTGATGGCGCTGTCGATCGCGCTGAACTGGGCGATTGCGGAAGCCTTCGTGAGGGGCAGGGCGGCCAGTGGCGGCGTTGGCAATGGCCAGTTGATTACGATGGCGATTGTCATCAACCTCATCGTGCTGGCGGTGTTCAAATATTACAATTTCTTCGGCGAGATCGCGGCGCTCATTCCCGGTGTCAGCCCGCCGAAATCGGAGCTGGCGCTGCCGCTCGGCATCTCGTTCTTCACCTTCCACCATGTGATGTATCTGACCGATCTGAGGCGTGGCGAAGCGCCGCGCTATGATCTGGTGCGCTATGCGCTCTACATCGCGTTTTTCCCGCAGGTGCTCGCCGGGCCGTTGGTGCGCTGGCGCGAGATCATGCACCAGTTCGACGAGCGGCCTTATCTGCGCACCGATGCTGCGCAGCGCTTCGCGCAAGGGCTGATGCTGCTGGTGATGGGGTTGGTGAAGAAGGTGTTCGTGGGCGATCCGCTCTCGGAATATGCCACGCCAATCTTTGCGGCAGCGGCTGCGGGCAAGGCGGTGAGCGTGGTCGAGGCTTGGCAGGCGACGCTGGCGTTTGGCTTTCAGATCTATTTCGATTTCTCTGGCTACACCGATATGGCGCTTGGCATCGCGCTGATGTTTGGCGTCATCCTGCCGGCGAATTTCAATGCGCCGTACCGCGCCACGAGCTTGCAGGATTTCTGGCGACGCTGGCACATGACGCTCTCGCGCTTCTTGCGCGATTATCTCTACATTCCGCTTGGCGGCTCGAAATACGGCCTGCCGATCCAGCTTTGGGCGCTGTTCGCCACCATGGCGCTGGGTGGGCTCTGGCATGGTGCCAGCTGGACATTCGTCGCCTGGGGCGTGGCACATGGGCTGGGGTTGTGCGTCGGTGTGCTGTGGCGCAAGGCAGGCTTGCCGATGCCGATGGTGCTGGGCTGGGCGCTGACCTTCATCTTCGTGATGCTGTGCTGGGTGCTGTTCCGGGCGCAGACCTTCGAGGCCGCGATGCTGATCTACAAGGGTCTGTT
>JBOFIL010000237.1:0-5302 GCA_051650165.1 Allobosea sp. | reverse complement strand
CTGCAAGGAAAAAGGCGCAGTCAGCCGCCTTGGCAACACGACATCGTTCCCGGAGGCATAGAGCAGGCAGGTGAGCGGCTCTGGCTGGCGCTTCGCTTCAGCATCGCAATCGGCCAATGCTTTCTGCTCAGCGTCGAATTGGTTGGCAGCCCCCAAGGCCACGAACAGCCCATTGGAAGGGTGCAAGGCTGCGGCCTTGGGGCCAGCCGAAGAGGCATAACCTGCAATATCGAGCCGGCTGCGCACAACATCGGTCAGTGCAGGCACCATATTGGCGTCAAAGCTCCCGGCATAGACCATGCGCTGCGTGGACTTGGCCATGATGCCTTCGGGATCACCCGCTGGCAGCGGGTCATCATTGGCGACGATGGCACGGCAGGCCAGACCGGTCATCACCGCGCAGCCCTCAATAGCCAGACGGATTGCCTCGGCGGGCGATGCAACGCCTGTGCGACGATAGTAGCTCGTTGGCGGCGCGACAGCGATTGCCTTGTGGGTGGCCGCCCGCATGAAAAGCTCTGCCTGCCGCGTCAGGTTGCGGCTTTGCGGCAATGCCTCCTGCAGTGCACGATAAATCTTCTCGAACTGTGCGGTATCGAGCCCCGCGGGCGTTTCAATCCGCAAGGCGGCAGGCGTCGCGGGTGCCGCAACCGGCGCTGTTGCGGCCGGCGGCGCAGGAATAGCCGGCGCGGTGTGTGTCGCCACCGCTGCCGGGCTGGGAGCCGGAGTGGGTGCAGGGCGCAGGAGAAACACCGCTCCAAGCGCTGCTGCGGCGAGCGCGCCCACGCCTGCTGCGATCATTGGCAGTTTTGATTTTGCTGCTGGCGGGGGAACTGGCGCGGCTGGGGCAGAGGCAATGACAGGTGCGATGACCGGCGCAACATATGGCAGGCCAGCTTGCGCGGCCTTGGCCTCTTTCAAGGCCAGCACACGGCCTGAAATCTCGTTCAGCACATCCTCGCGGTTGCGGAACAGATCGCGCCATTGCACGCGGTTGAGATGATAGCCCAGGCCATCGCTCGGCTCGATGTCAGAGATGCGGATGACGAACACCGTTTTGCGGTGGCGCGCGGCTTCTGAAAGCTCTTTTTCGATTTCCTCGCTGACATTGGCTGCCTCCGAGAGCAGCAGCAGGAAATTGTCGCAATCACGAATGGCGCGGACGATCTCGGCCGCCCATGATTTTGTGCCGGCCGGGATGTTGCGCGGCGCGATCCAGCATTTCAGCCCCCGCCGCTCCATATCGACGACGACATTCTCGGCAATCTCTCGCGCATCAGAGGTGGCATAGCTGACAAACAGATCATTGCCTGTCGGCCAAGTTTGCTTGTCGCCTGTCATCAACTCGCCCGCCCTGGCACATGCCCTGCACGCTCCACAACGAGCGCGATAACCAAACGTCACCCCTGACAGCCGCCAATGTCAAGCAGGAGGCTCACGCCCCCCGCCCTATGATCGTAGATTTTATGTCAATCGGCCTTCTTTGGTGGGAACAGCCAGCGCACGGCGGCTGATGTCATGCCAGCATTGTCATGGCCAACGCCCGGAACCACCTCGACAGCCCAGTTGAACGGCACACCAAGGCGGCGCGCTTCTGCCTCTGCCACTTTCACGTAGTTTTTACCCCGGTCGAAACGGTTGGTGCCCTGCCTGTCAGAGCCTTCATCGCGGCGCAGATTATGATGCTTGGGGTCATTGTCCTGATCACCCAGCAAGATAACCAGCTTTTTGGCGAAATTGCCCTTCACGCGTGTCTCATCCGCCGGACTGTTGCCAAGACCATAGGGGAATGCCTCGCTAAACACCGGCAGCGTGTACCAGCCGGCATTAGCGGCGATAGCCACATCGATGCGCGGATTGTCAGCATAGGTAACAAGGCGATGCACGAATTGCGCGCCGGCAGAATGCCCGAAAATCGCATAATTCTCGCGGGCAGAGCCTGAGCCAGCCTTCACGGCGTCGAATATCTTTTCCATCGCGCGCCAGGCCCATTGCTCGGGTGGCTTCGGTTGGCGCTGACGGTCCACCATATTGCCGAAATTGTAGCCGGCATCGCCCGGAAACTGCGCCCGCGTCATCTCGGGCACAACCACAAGAAAGCGATGCTGCTTGGCGAACTCGATCCAGTTATCGCGATAAACATCAGCATTGCGCAGCACGCCATGCATCACGAACACGATGCGATCATTGGGCTCCAGGCCCGCCGGGCGATAGGTCCAGACCGTCATCGGCCCGCCATCGGGGGCAGCGCCCGCCACCTCGATCACACCCGAGCCCGGCGGCACACGTAGGCCTTGCGCAGAAGCAGGCAAGGCAAGCGACATCGCGATGCTGAAGATCAGGCCGGCAAGCAGATATGAAACGCGTGGAACCCGCTGCATGGCACACCCTCCTCTGCTCACGCAGCAAGGCTAACCCAGCTTGGCGATTGCGCAAAGCGCTTTAGGGCAAGGATGTTGATGTGGGGAAAATGGTGGCCGGCCGGACGCGAATTCTGAGGAGGCCAGGACATCACGTCCGGCCGGCCGAGCCAACGGGTTTCCCAGGAGATGCGGCGGACCTGAGCATCCCGGAGGCTTTTCTGGGAGGCAGGCACCGCAAAAGCGCCGCTCCCGTGTTGAAAAGACCCTAGCGCGAGTCGGGCCGAACGCAATCGCGAAAGCGCACTCCAGCACCCTTCATCGATTGTAAAGGTTACGCGTTACGGTTTATTTTTCAGAGGCTTATGCTTAACCGGCGAACCACTTCCGATTTGAGTCAGGCCCTCAGGCCGCGGCGGCGATCACCCGGTTGCGGCCCTGATTTTTGGCTAAGTAAAGCGCCTCGTCAGCCCGCTTCATCAAGGCCAGTGGATCGGCGTCTGCCGGGATGCGGCTGGCGACACCGATCGAGACCGTGATCGGGATTTCGCGGATGCCGTTATGGATGGCAAAACCGCGCCCTTCCACATAGCCACGGATGCGCTCCGCCACCGCCATGGCGGCATCGAGCGCCGTGTCAGGCAAGGCAATAACAATTTCCTCGCCGCCCATACGCGCGATCACGTCAATGGCGCGGGTGCAGGTTTTCACGCGGGCTGCGAATTCACGCAGCACCTCATCGCCGGCATCATGGCCCCAGGAGTCATTCACAAGCTTGAACTTGTCGATGTCCAGCACCAGCAGCGAGAGCGGCTTGGCCCTCAGCGCAGACTGGTCAAACAACAGCGCGACGTGTGTATCGAGATAGCGCCTATTGTGCAGGCCGGTGAGCTGGTCGGTGACGGCCATCTCCATCGAGCTCTGCATCGAATCGCGCAGGCGGTCTGCATAGCGCTTGCGGCGCACCTGTGTGCGCACACGGGCCAGCAGCTCGTTGCGGTCAATCGGGCGGACCAAGAAATCCTGCACGCCAAGCTCAAGACCGCGCAGAATGCGGGCGCGATCATCAGCTTCGCCCAGCATCAGCACGGAGGCGTTGCGCGTGCGCTCCAGCGAGCGCAGCTGGCTGCAAAGCCTCAGACCATCAACGCCGTTGAGATCAAGGCTGACAATCACGACATCATGCCCGCCTTCGGCAGCGCGCATCAGTGCCTGATGCGGATCGGTTTCGAGATCAACCGCATGATCCTTGGCCAGTGCACCTTTCAGCCGCTCCGAAGAGCTGGGCCGATCTTCCACCAGCAGCACGCGTGAGCCCAGGCCATCTTCAAGCGCGGCCTGCGTCAGCGGATCGGAGATGCCGAGATGGCGTGAGGCAAGCGCGCGGTTGCGCAGCTCATCCACCACCGTTTTCAGGCGCACAAGGCTGCGCACGCGGGCGAGCAGCGCGGTATCGTCGAGCGGTTTGGTGAGGAAATCATCGGCGCCGGCATCCAGCCCCTTGAGGCGATCGCTCGGCTGATCGAGCGCAGTGACCATCACGACTGGAATATGGGCGGTGGCGGGCGATGTCTTCAGCCGGCGGCAGACCTCGAACCCGTCCATGCCCGGCATCATCACATCGAGCAGCACAATGTCTGCCTCGCCGGCCTCGCAGATTTTCAAGGCATCTGGCCCGTTCATGGCCGTGACCACGGCGAAATACTCAGCTGAAAGCTTGGCTTCCAGCAGCTTCACATTTGGCAGGATGTCATCAACGACCAGTACGCGCGCGGACATGGGGCTTACTCCTCAATCACGCGCATAGGTGCGAACAGTCTCGAGAAATTTCGAGACAGAAATCGGCTTGGACAAATAGGCCTCGCAGCCGCCGCGGCGGATGCGCTCCTCATCGCCCTTCATTGCAAAGGCAGTGACAGCGACGACGGGAATGGATTTCAGATCCTCATCTTCCTTCAGCCAGCGCGTGACATCGAGGCCGGAGACCTCTGGCAGCTGGATGTCCATGAGAATCAGGTTGGGGCGGTGCTGGCGCGCCAGTTCGATGGCCTGAATGCCGTCGGCGGTTTTGAGCGTAATATAGCCATGAGCCTCCAACAGATCGTTGAAAAGCTTCATATTCAGCTCATTGTCCTCGACGATGAGAACTGTCTTGGCCATGATCATCCCAACCTCGCGTGCCTTTTCCCACTGCTGGCACGCCCCGCATGAGACCAGAGTTAGCAGCAAGCTATTGATGAAACGCAAACCACTGGGCCGTCTGGTTCAATCAGATCAAACGAGGCAAACAGATTATGAAGGCAATGCGCGAAAACCGTGACGGGGCAGAAATGCTCGCCATCCGTGCGCTGGGCTTTCTCGCCAGCGAAGAAGACCGCCTCGAGCGTTTCCTCGCGCTTACCGGCATCGATCCGGGAAGTGTGCGCGAAGCTGCGCGCGAGCCCGGCTTTCTGGCTGCGGTGCTCGATCATGTCTCGGGCGATGAGACCATGCTGCTGGCCTTTGCCGCCAATGCGGGGATCTCGCCCACCGCCATCACATCCGCACGCCATGTGCTTGCAGGTGCGGCGCAAGATGACAGCTGGTCGTGAGGTTTATTGGTCATGAGTTTGGCTGAGCATCCGCTGCTGACTGCCATCTGCCGCAATTGCCTTGCGGTGGATGTCGCGGAACATGCACCGCGATGCACGCATTGTGGCAGCCCTCGCCTCTTGCGCCACAACGAGCGTGATGCGCTGACCATCGCGCATATCGATTGCGATGCCTTCTATGCCTCCATCGAAAAGCGCGACAACCCCGCTCTGGCCTCCAGGCCGGTAATTGTCGGCGGCGGACATCGCGGCGTGGTCGCGACCTGCTGCTACATTGCGCGAATGAAGGGCGTGCGCTCGGCCATGCCGATGTTCAAGGCGCTGGCGGCCTGCCCCGAAGCCATCGTGATC
>JBOFIL010000236.1:0-4706 GCA_051650165.1 Allobosea sp. | reverse complement strand
TAGCCTCCAAAGCCAACCACCACAGCGGGCTTGAGCTTTTGCGCCAATGTTCGCCCGGCCAGAACGCCGCGCGCCAGCACCGCGCCTGCCATGAGCTTTTTCATGATGCCGCCGCCTGAAGGCGTGGCGGCGGGCAGCGGATGGATCGCTTCTGCCGGAAAATTGCCGCCTTCGGCGTAAGCAGCCGCGCGGCTGTCGGTGGCGAGATGAATGCGTGCCCCCTTGGCAATCAGCGCATGGGCCAACGCCTCAGCTGGGAACAGATGCCCGCCTGTGCCGCCGGCGGCGAGGAGAATGAGCGGAGCTGCCATGGTTCAGACAGCCCGTGCTGCCATTTGGCCAGTGTAATGACCATGATGCGGCACATCGAAATGGTCGAGCGTCTCGGCGCGCGGGCGGCGGCGGGTGAGCGCGATCAGGCTGCCCATGCCGATGGCGAGCGCAAGCAGTGACGATCCGCCATAGGAGATGAAGGGTAGGGTCATGCCCTTGGCCGGCATGAGGTGCACATTCACCGCCATGTTGATGGCGGCCTGGATGCCGAACATCATGGCAAGCCCGGTGACGGCCAGGCGCGTGAAGGCATTCTCGCTCTTTTGCGCAATCATCATGGCGCGCAGCACGATCAGCGCGAACACAAACACTAGCGCAAGGCACACCACGATGCCGAATTCCTCGGCTGTGACGGCAAAAATGAAATCGGTATGGGCATCGGGAAGGATGCGCTTCACCGTGCCTTCGCCGGGCCCTTTGCCGAGCCAGCCGCCCTGCGCGAAGCTCTCAAGCGCCGTGTCAATCTGGAAGGTGTCACCCGCGCCCTTGTCGAGAAAGCGCTCGATGCGGGCGCGCACATGCGGCACGAATTGATGGGCGACCAGGATGCCGCCAAAGCCGACGCCGCCAAGGCCCATCACCCAGAACCAGTGCACGCCAGCCACGAAGAACAGCCCGGCCCACACCAGCGTCACCAGCATGGTCTGACCAAAATCCGGCTGGAGGATCAGCGGCACAATGGCGAGCGGCAGCAGCATCACGGCAATCAGCGTGCCCGGCATGTCGCGCCGGCGCGAGCCTTCGGCAAAGGCCCAGGCGGTGAGGATGACAAAGGCGGGCTTCAGGAATTCGGAGGGCTGGATCGTCATGCCCATCAGCGAAATCCAGCGCCGCGCACCCTTCACTTCAGCGCCATACATCAGCGCCATGCCGATCATCACCAGCGCGCCGAAAAACACCACAATCGCCATGCGCCGGATCATGCGCGGGCTCATCAGCGCCACCACGGCGAAGACGCAGAGCGCCATAACCAGGTGCACCGCCTGGCGGTTGACGAAATGAAAATGCGGCAAGCCGAGCCGCTCAGCCACTGGCGGGCCGCCACCCATCAGCAGCACCAGGCCACCGACCATCAGCGCCATGAGCCCGGCCAGGATCACGCGGTCAACTGACCACCACCAGCTTCCGATAAGGGTTGGTTCGGCGCGAGACGACATGGGCGGCTCCAGGAAACAAGCAACCAAGCAATGGCGCTTCGCAACACGCATTCACGCCTTCTTCACCAAAGCGCAGAAGCGGTTAATGCCGCGTTAGGGATGGGGAGAGCAGCGCTGATTTTAGCCGGTTTTCAGCCTGGAAGAGCCATGACCAGCGTGCGGAAATACTCGCCGCGCTGCTCGAAATTGGCGAACTGATCATAAGACGCGCAGGCCGGCGAGAGCAGCACGGCGCGCTCATTTGCGCCGGGTGCGCTAGCTGCATCTGCTGCGGCCTTTGCCACAGCCACATCCAGTGTGCCGCAGCGCTCGAACGCTACGGAGCCTTCCAGGGTTGCGGCAAACTCGTCGGTGGCCGCGCCGATCAGATAGGCCTTGGCGATATTGGGAAAATAGCGCCTCAGGCTCTCAATTCCGCCGGCCTTCGGCTTGCCGCCCAGAATCCAGTAAATCTTGCCGAAGGAGGTCAGCGCCTTCTCGGTTGAATTGGCGTTGGTGGCTTTGGAATCATTGATGAAGACAACCTGCCCGATGTGGCGGATGTCCTCCATGCGATGGGGCAGGCCGGGATATGTCGCCATGCCCGCCGCAATCTCGGCATCAGAGAGGCCGAGGCTGGCGCAGGCGGCAAAGCCTGCCGCGGCATTCTGGGCATTATGTGTGCCGCGAAGCGAGCCGATCCGGGTGATGTCGGCCACGATGCGCGGCTTCATCGCCTCGACGCGGACAAGGCGGGTTTCTAGCGCGCCCTCGCGCGCGGTGACGCCGGCGAACACGCCCTGATCGACCGGGCCTTGCGCCGAAATGGAAAGTAGCGGCCGCCCTAGCGAGCGCCGCCGCCGCGCGAAGCCGGCGGAGATGTCATCATCCACGCCGATGATGGCCATGTCTGCGGCTTGCACCAGCCGCTCCTTGATGGCGGCGTAGCTCTCGATGTTGCCGTGTCGGTCGAGATGATCCGGCGTCAGGTTGAGATGGATGCCGATGGAGGGATTGAGCGAGGGAGCGAGATCAATCTGGAAGGAGGAGCACTCCACCACATGAATGCGGTTAAGCGCTGGCGGCTCCAGCTCCAGAATGGGCGTGCCGATATTGCCGCCCATCTGCACATCGCGGCCCGCGCTCTTCAGGATGTGGGCGATCAGCGCCGTGGTGGTGGATTTGCCATTGGTGCCGGTGATGGCAATGAAGGGCGAGGTAGGCGCGAGCTTGCGCCGCTCCTGGGCGAACAGCTCGATATCGCCAATGATCGGCACATTGGCGGCCCGTGCCAGCCGGACCGACCAATGCGGCTGCGGATGGGTCAGCGGCACGCCGGGCGAGAGCACGAAGAAATCGATCTTCGACCAATCGAGCGCGCGCAGGTTCATCGTCGGGATGCCTTCGCGCGAGGCTGTGCCGACTTTCCGCTCTTCATCGTCATAGGCGATGACATCGGCCCCGCCGGCAATCAGCGCATAGGCGGCATGGCGGCCGGATTCGCCAAGGCCGAACAGAGCAACACGGCGGCGAAAGAAACTCGTGACGGGGATCAAGCGATCACCTCAGCTTGAGGGTGGAGAGGCCGATCATCGCTAGCACAACAGCAATGATCCAGAAGCGGATGACGACCTGTGGTTCGGTCCAGCCCTTCTTCTCGAAATGGTGGTGGATCGGTGCCATGAGAAACACGCGCTTGCCGGTGAGCTTGAAGGAGGTCACCTGGATGATCACCGACATGGCCTCCAGCACAAACAGCCCGCCAACAATGGCGAGCACGATTTCATGCTTGGTCGCGACAGCCATGACGCCGAGCAGGCCGCCAAGGCCAAGCGAGCCGGTGTCGCCCATGAAGATCTGTGCCGGCGGGGCGTTGAACCACAGGAAGCCAAGCCCGGCACCAATCAGCGCGGCGCAGACAACGGCCAGTTCGCCCGAACCCAGCACATGGTGGATCTGGAGATAGTTCGAGAAGATGGCATTGCCGCACAGATAGGCGATGACGCCGAACGTCGCCGCCGCGATCATCACCGGCACAATGGCAAGGCCATCCAGCCCGTCGGTGAGGTTCACGGCATTGCCTGCTCCCACCACGACGAAAGCGCCGATGAGCGGAAACAGAATGCCGAATGGAATGAGGATTTCCTTGAAGAAGGGCAGGGCCAGGCCTGTCGCGATCGAGGGCGGGGCCAGCTTCATGATGATCGCACAGGCGACGAGCGCCACGATGATCTCCAATGTCAGCCGCGCCTTGCCTGAGAAGCCCTTGTGCGACTGCTTGGTGACCTTGAGATAATCATCATAAAAACCAATGGCGGCATAGGCAGCTGTGACGCCGAGCACGACCCAGATATAGGGGTTGCGCAGATTGCCCCAGAGCAGCGTTGCGATGAACAGCGCCGAGAGGATCATCAGCCCGCCCATGGTGGGCGTGCCTTTCTTGGTGACAAGGTGCGATTGTGGCCCATCCTCGCGGATCGGCTGGCCCTTGCCCTGCTTGGAGCGCAGCCAGTTGATGGCATCCGGCCCCAGCCAGAAGATGATCAGCAGCGCGGTCGCTGCCGCGCCGCCAGCCCGGAAGGTGATGTAGCGGAACACATTGAGAGGGCCGATGACCCCGGAGAGTTCTGCGAGCCATGCAAGCATGGGCCTGTGGTCCTTTCACATGTCCGGGCGCTATGCCCCGGCTCTCAGCCTTCAGCTTCGACCAGCGGGAAGCGAGTCATGATCGCCTTGACCAGCGGCCCCATCTTCGAGCCCAGCGAGCCCTTCACCGTCACCACATCATCTGCATGCAGCGCATCGGTGAGATGCGCCTCCAGCGAAGCAGCATTGGGGGCATAAGCACCCCTGCGCTCCGAGGGCAAGGCGTCCCAGAGATTTCGCATCAATGGGCCACAGAGAAAAACCAGATCAATGCCATGCTGGTCGAGCGGCCCGGCCAGCGCTGCGTGCAGATCAGGGCCAGTGGGCCCAAGCTCCAGCATGTCACCCAATACGGCGATGCGCCGCCCGCGTCCGCTCTTGCGTATCCGGCCGAGATTTTCGAGCGCGGCGCGCATCGAGGCCGGGTTGGCATTGTAGCTTTCATCGACGAGCGTGATCTGTCCGCCCGGCGCATGTAGCACCTGCCTAGCACCGCGCCCCTTGGGGGGCTTCAGATCGCCCATAGCCAGCGCAGCCAAGGCCAGATCAGCGCCCATGAGCTTGGCAGCGGTGAGCACGGCCAGCGAGTTC
>JBOFIL010000235.1:0-2678 GCA_051650165.1 Allobosea sp. | reverse complement strand
CATCATCTGCCAGACCAAGCTGCCGGTTGAGCCGCGCACGCGCCTGCACATAGATTGGCTTCAGGGGATCAAGCACAGCATTGGAATCGATCATCCATGGCAGTGCTGCGTGCCCCGGCAGGAACACAGTCATTTCGAGGGCCATGGGCGAGACAATAGCCATCATCCACGGGATGCCGGCTTTCGCAGCGATGCTCGATGCGCCAATGATGATCTGGTTGGAAATCAGCAGATCAGCTTCAGCGCAAAGGGCATGGATGTCGAGACTGGCCGCCTCGATATGCGGCAAAACATACAGATGATGAATGTTCTGCGTGGCGCCAGTGCCAATCATGCAATCCTGCACGAGGGCATCGTCACCAAGCGATACATCCGGCCGGATGAGCGCAAATGCGAGCCCAGCCCGGCGCACCATATCGGCAAAACCCGCGCTGCTGGCCACCCGCACCGTGTGGCCGTGTTTGGCCAGCGCCTGCGCCAGAGCCAGCCAGGGCTTTACATCGCCCAATGTGCCAAGGGCGGCAATAAGAATGCGTTTGCCGGCCTGCTCTCGCTCACTCATGCCCCTGCGTGCTCCGCAATGTGATCATGCGCGCCACCCGAACCCATTGCATCCCGGCGCGATGCGCTTAAGTCCCGTTCACACAGCATTGAAGGTTTGAACCCATGTCCGACAAGATTCCCGTCACCGTCCTCACAGGTTATCTTGGCGCGGGCAAGACCACGCTGCTGAACCGCATTCTCTCCGAGCCGCATGGCAAGCGGTATGCCGTGATCGTCAACGAGTTTGGCGAGATCGGCATCGACAATGATCTCATCGTCGGCGCGGATGAAGAAGTGTTCGAGATGAACAATGGCTGCATCTGCTGCACGGTGCGCGGCGATCTCATCCGCATCATCGATGGCCTGATGAAGCGCAAAGGAAAATTTGACGCCATCATCGTCGAAACCACAGGCCTGGCCGACCCCGCCCCGGTGGCGCAGACATTCTTCGTTGATCAGGACGTCGGCGAACGCACACGCCTTGATGCCGTGGTGACTGTGGCGGATGCCAAATGGCTGACACAGCGCCTGAAAGATGCGCCCGAAGCCAAGAACCAGATCGCCTTCGCCGATGTCATCATCCTCAACAAGACCGATCTGGTGAGCGCGGCAGAGCTGGCCGGCGTAGAGAAGACCATCCGCAGCATCAATCCCTATGCCAAGCTGCACCACACGCAGAATTGCGCCTTGCCGATTGCGGATGTGCTGGACCGTAACGCCTTCGATCTGGACCGCATTCTCGATCTTGAGCCAGATTTCCTCGAAGAGGGCCACCACCATCACCATGCCGAGGATGTGCGCTCCATCTCCTTTTCCGCTGGCGAGGTGGACCCTGAAAAGTTCATGCCGTGGATCCAGGAAATCACCCAGGTTCAAGGGCCAGACATCCTGCGGTGCAAGGGCATCCTCGCCTTTGACAAGGAGCCGAAGCGCTTTGTCTTTCAAGGCGTTCATATGATCCTCGATGGTGATCTCCAGCGTGAATGGCATGAGGGCGAGAAGCGCGTGTCCCGCGTTGTCTTCATTGGCCGGAATCTGGATACTGCCAAATTGCGCGAAGGCTTCCTCGGAACGTTAGCTTGATATTGGGCCTGATCCGGCTGGCTTGATCCACTGGCTCAGGCTATTGCGAGCGGAATGCATCATCCGGATTTGCCATGACCGCCCCATCCCCCTCGGCACCTTCTGCGCCCGTTTCATTGATCGAGCATGTCGCGGCCTTTGAAGCCGACGGGCATGTGCTTGGGTTGGCCTTTGCTGGAGCCAAGGGCAGCGAAACGCTGATGGGCGCCCGCGCCGATGGCGTGGTGTTCAGCGCCGGGCCGGATGGTGTCATCACGCAAGAGGCGCATCCCGGTGCCGGCATCACGGCGCTCGATACAACGCGTGAAGGTGTGCTCACCGGCGGCGATGATGGCCGTGTGGTCTGGACCGCGCCCGGCAAGGAGCCGCAAGAACTGGCTAAGGATGCCAAACGCCGCTGGATCAACGCCGTGTCTCGCGCGCCTTCCACAAAGGGAGAGATTTCCTTCTGCGCCGGCAAGGATGTGACCTTCCGCGATGCCAAGGGCAAGCTTGTCACCACAACATTGCCAGCCAGCGGCGAAGGGCTGGCCTTTGCGCCCAAGGGCCTGCGCCTCGCCATCGCCACATATAATGGCGCGAGCCTGTGGTATCCGGAAACGGAAGTCGCCCCGGAATTCCTCGAATGGAAGGGCTCGCATATCGGCGTGATCTGGTCACCCGATGCGCGCTTTATTGTCACCACCATGCAGGAAAACTCGCTGCATGGCTGGCGGCTGGCGGTGGCTGGCACCAAGGCAGGCCACATGCGCATGACCGGCTACGTCGCCAAACCACGCTCGCTCTCATGGAGCCATGATGGGCAATGGCTCGCCACATCGGGCGCGGATGCCGCCATCATCTGGCCATTCCAGGGGGATGGCCCGATGGGCAAAGCGCCGCGCGAATGCGGAATCCGCCGGGCCAAGGTGGCGCAGGTCGCGTTCCACCCCGGCGGCTATGTGCTGGGGGCGGGCTATGAGGATGGCTGCATCCTGCTGCTGCGGCTCACCGATGGCGCAGAACTGCTCGTGCGCCCTCGGTGAGCGCGGCAGCGCTGTGACAGCGCTTGC
>JBOFIL010000234.1:0-5717 GCA_051650165.1 Allobosea sp. | reverse complement strand
GGGCTCTTGCCGTGGCGCAGGACCGGCTAGCGGAGAAATCCCTTGCCCGCTCGCTGGGTGCCATGACGGCGGAATTCGCGGCGGTGACGGACCACGCCAGCCTTGATGCCGCCATTGCGCGCATCGGCCTGCCTGCCGTGCTCAAAACCACCCGCATGGGCTATGATGGCAAGGGCCAGGCCAAGATCATGGCGCAAGCCGATGTGGCGGGCGCGCTGGCCGCGATGCATGGTCAGCAAGCGATTCTTGAAGCCCTCATACCGTTCGAGCGCGAGGTTTCGGTGATTGCGGCGCGCGGAGCCGATGGCCAGTTTGCCGCTTTCGATGTTACTGAAAATGAGCACCGCGATCACATCCTCCACCGCTCTGTCGCGCCAGCTGATCTGCCGGAAGCGTTGGTTGCACGCGCCGTCGATGCCACACGCGCCATTGCCAATGCGCTGGAATATGTCGGCGTGTTAGCGGTCGAATTCTTCGTTGTGGATGGCGATGTGCTGGTCAACGAAATCGCCCCACGCGTGCACAATTCCGGCCATTGGACCAGCGAAGGGGCAGAAACCTCGCAGTTTCACCAGCATGTGCGCGCGGTTTGCGGCCTGCCGCTGGGTTCGGCCAGGGCGCGGGGACACGCCACCATGCTCAACCTTGTCGGCGATGAGGCCAATGATTGGGAAAAGCTGCTGCACGAGCCAGGCACGCATCTGCATCTCTATGGCAAGGGTCAACCGAGGCCGGGGCGCAAGATGGGCCACATCACGCGCATCACACCAAAGGCATAGACTGGCCCAAAAATGCCGCCGGGCGGTAGACAAGCAGGGTTGATTCTGCTAGGCGCAACGCACTTTCCGGGATGGACCTGCGTCCAGCCCCGGGTTGGTTTTTCACAAACAGACCATTCTGCAGGCCGGGCCTGCAGACGACAACAAGGACAACCACGTGCAGGTTCTCGTTCGCGATAACAATGTTGATCAGGCTCTTCGTGCGCTCAAGAAGAAGATGCAGCGCGAGGGCATTTTCCGCGAGATGAAGCTGCGTGGGCATTATGAGAAGCCCTCCGAGAAGAAGGCACGCGAGAAGGCCGAGGCCGTCCGCCGCGCCCGCAAGCTCGTGCGCAAGAAGATGCAGCGTGAAGGCCTTCTGCCTGCGCCAGCCAAGCCCGTCGTGAAGCCACGCGGCGGGGCCTGACATCGGGCTGCCACGGCAGCCTTTTGCAGCGACGCAGGTACCACATCAAATCTGGCGCTCGGATCCTCTTTCCGGGCGCTTTCTTTTGCGAAGTGTCGCATCTAATGCCAGAACACACAGCAAGCTCAGGGACCATCGGGCCATGACAACGGCGACCATGCAGGCAACAACCCAACCAGGCGAAGGACGCAGCCGCGCCGCGCTGCTGGTTGCTGTTCTTGCCGCGCTGACGCTCGCCGGCTGCGAGACGGTCTCGACCTTTGGCCCGAAAGCCAATGTCGCCGAGCTTGAGGCAGATACGGGCGGTGCGCAGACCACCAACATCGCCTCGCTGACGGAAGTGGTGAGCCGCAACCCGAATGATGCACGCGCCTTCAACACGCGCGGCGCGGCCTATGCCCGCATCGGGCGCTTCTCGGATGCGGTGACGGATTTCACCAAGGCCATCCAGCTCGACCCCAGCCTTGCCTCTGCCTACACCAACCGCGCGCTGGTGCACCGCCAGACAGGACGCGAGGATGCGGCGCTGGCGGATTTTTCGCGCTCGATCGAGATCAATCCCGGTTACGCACCCGCCCATCTTGGCCGCGGCAATCTCTTGCGCGCCAAGGGACAGTCCGATCAGGCACTCGCCGATCTCAATCAGGCGATCAGGCTCAACCCGGAGGGCGCCGAGGCGCTGCATTCGCGCGGGCTGCTCTATCAGCGTCTCGGGCAGCATCCGCAAGCCGTCACCGATTTCGATGCCGCGATTGACCGCAACCCCTATGTCGCCCCGCCCTACACGGCGCGCGGCCAGAGCCTCATCGAGGTCGGCAAGCTGGATCAGGCAATCGAGGATTTCACGGCCTCGCTCAATGTCGACAACCGCAACGCCGATGCCTGGGCCTATCGCGGTGTCGCGCTTGAGAAGCAGGGCAAGCGGTCTGAATCTTCAGAGAGCTACCAGCGCGCCATCAGCATCGACAACAACAATGCTGTCGCCCGCGCCGGGCTGGGGAGGCTTGGCCAGCGGGCTTTCTGATCGTAGTCCGTACAATGCTCAATCAGTGCGGCGCTGCATCATCTTCCTGCAAATCTGCCAGGGTCAGCTCCTGGTCAAGCTGTGTGCTCTCTGTCTCACCGAGCGCCAGTGCATCCCGCAAGGCGCTGATATGGTCAGGCGTACCTGCAAGCCCGCCCTGGCTCCAATATGAGGTGTGGCTGAACAGCCCCTTGCCATAAAGATGTGTGGTGCCGACAGGCACATCCAGGATGCCAGCGCCGAATAGATGCGCCGCCGGCCCCCCAATAACATCGCCAAACACCACTCTGCGCACCGGAAAATAGATATTCGTCCATCGCGTGGCGGCAAATATGGCTGCGTGACTGATGCAGAATGCGGCCTGCCCATCAAGTTCCGTGCGGCCCATGCGCTTGTATAACAGGCGGCTGCGGGAATTGCTGGATGTGTCACGCAAGGGAGGACACACCGGCAGCTCTCTCAAATCCTGCCGGGCGCGCAAATCTGCCTCGCCCTTTGCCATAAGCACATGCGAATAGGTTAATGGGCTGCCCAGCGTGATGAAATCGGTGATTTTCCACCAACCCTTGTCGGCCAGAAACTCAGACACCTTGCGCTGGCCATCGCGCAGCTTTGAAATATCCCCAGCAAGGCCAGCCTCGTCCTTCTCTCGCCATTCATCAACAGTATCGCGACCATCGATCTGCTCATGAACAGCAAATTCCTTGTCACGCACGCGCCGGGCGAAGCTCCGCGTCAGCGCCTCATACCCAACGACCGTGCCAAGGCTGTGGGCAACGACTACAATTCTGCTGTAGCGATCCCCCTCATGCAGCTTGTCGATCACCTCGACCGCTTCCTTGAGGATCGCGGCACGTGCCTTGACGTTTGACGGCGTCATTCGGAAAAATCGTGCCGCGTCGCCGGCATAAGGCAGAACAAACATGATGTTGGCCAGGGCGAAAATGATGGCCCCAGTCCAGGCTGAGATAGCTACAGGCAAGGGTGTGCTCAAGCCAAACAGCAGCATGGAAAGCGCAATGGCCGTTGCAATCACAAACAGGGCAATCACCAGCAATATCCAGCGCTTGGCATCCCGCATCGGCGCAGGCATCGTCGCAGAATCTCGGAGCGCCAGATCGAAGATGATCCAGCTCCAGACCGCGCCAAGCCGCGTGCCTTCCATATGGTGTGCCCAATACAGCTCGAAAAAGTCAGTCCGGCGCTGCCGGTCACCCGGAAGAGACTCCAAGGCAGTTATCCGTCGCAGGTCATAATTCTGGGTGATGGTATCAGGGTTGGACCAAATCCGGACATCCTTGCGGCGGAGACCGGCGCTATCAACACGCATGGTGGTCTCGACGAAAGAGCGCAATGTCTCCATCGGCTTTTGTTCGCCGATGCCATGAATGATCACCACGGCTTGTCGTTGGGACGGCCTGGGCTGGGTGAGCGCTTGGTCCGCACCGCCTGTCGCTAAGCTTGCGGCAGGAGAGTCATTTTTATCCTGAATTGCTTTGCCGGCCATACTCAGATCTCCTGCCCAGCAATAATTCAGCATAATGCATAATATGCCGCAAGGTCATCAAAACAAAAAGGCCGGCATTGAGCCGGCCTTTGTCATTGTTGTCAGCGCTTGGCAGCCCTCAATGCGCCATCGCCTTGACGATGCTCTCGACCATCTTCTTGGCGTCTGCGAGCAGCATCATGGTGTTGGGGCGGTAGAACAGCTCATTGTCGATGCCGGCATAGCCGACGCCGCCCATGCCGCGCTTGATGAAAAGCACCGTGCCTGCCTTCTCCACATCCAGGATCGGCATGCCGTAGATCGGCGAGGTCTTGTCGGTCTTGGCCGCCGGGTTGGTCACGTCATTCGCGCCAATCACGAAGGCCACATCGGCCTGCGCGAACTCGGAGTTGATGTCCTCAAGCTCGAACACCTCGTCATAAGGCACACTCGCCTCGGCCAGCAGAACGTTCATGTGGCCAGGCATGCGGCCCGCGACAGGGTGAATGGCATACTTCACCTCGACGCCTTCCTTTTTCAGCAGGTCCGCCATTTCGCGCAGCGCATGCTGGGCCTGAGCAACCGCCATGCCATAGCCCGGCACGATGATCACCTTCTGCGCATTCTTCATGATGTAGGCGGCATCATCGGCTGAGCCGGCCTTGTAGGGCTTGGCTTCCGTTGCTGCGCCCGCAGATGCATCATCTCCGCCAAAGCCACCGAGAATGACGGAGATGAAACTCCGGTTCATCGCCTTGCACATGATGTAGGAGAGGATCGCGCCGGACGAACCCACCAGCGCGCCGGTGATGATCAACGCCATGTTGCCAAGCGTAAAGCCGATGCCCGCAGCCGCCCAGCCGGAATAGCTGTTGAGCATCGAGACGACGACCGGCATATCCGCGCCGCCAATCGGGATGATGAGCAGCACGCCGAGCGCGAAAGAGACCAGCACAATCAGCCAGAACAGCAGATGGCTCTCGGTCTTGAGGAAGATCAGGATCATCAGCAGAAGCGCGACGCCAAGGCCAATATTGATGGCGTGGCGCTGTGGCAACATGATCGGCTTGCCGCTCATCCGCCCATCCAGCTTGAGGAAGGCGATAATCGAGCCCGTGAAGGTGAGCGCACCAATCGACACGCCAAGCGCCATCTCGAACAGGCTGGCAGCCTTGATGCCGCCCACCTTGCCAATGCCGAAAGCCACCGGCGCATAGAGCGCGGCGGCGGCCACCAGCACGGCAGCGAGGCCGACAAGGCTATGGAACAGCGCCACAAGCTGCGGCATCTGCGTCATCTGCACGCGCTTGGCCATGGTCGCGCCAATGCCGCCGCCAATGCCAAGACCCAGCAGCAGCAAGAGCCAGCCCGTGAAGCTGCCGGGTGCATTCAGCAGCACCGTGGTGCCAACTGCAATGCCCATGCCGACCATGCCGAACAGATTGCCCTGCCGGCTGGTGGTGGGGTGTGAGAGTCCGCGCAGAGCCAGAATGAACAGGATGCCGGAAACGAGATACAGCAGGGCGGAGAGATTCGCGGCCATCGCTCAGCCCTTCTTCTTGTACATGGAGAGCATCCGCTCGGTGACCAGAAAGCCGCCGAAGATGTTCACCGAGGCGAGGATCAGCGCAATGAAGCCGAAGACGACCGCCCAGCCTGAACCGGCGTCAGCAATCTGCACGCCCACGGCAAGCAGCGCCCCTACGACGATCACCGATGAAATCGCGTTAGTCACCGACATCAGCGGCGTATGCAGGGCCGGCGTTACGGACCACACGACATAATAACCGACGAAACAGGCCAGAACGAAAATCGCGAGGCGGAACACCGTGGGGTCTACCCCGCCGCCAGAGGCTGCGCTCGCAAGCGCGCCCACCTGATCAGCATATTTCTCGGCAGCTTCGGCAGCCTGCCGGGCGGCGGCAGCGGCGGCCCTCGCCTGCTCAAGCGCCTGATCGAGCGTGGTGGTGGACATGGGTGTCACTCCCTCAAATCTGGATTGGATCAGGCGGATTTCTCAGC
>JBOFIL010000233.1:0-1929 GCA_051650165.1 Allobosea sp. | reverse complement strand
CTGCGCCTGATGCACCTGCGCGGTTGTCCACCACCACATTCTGACCCAGCGAGCCTGAAAGATCCTGCGCCACGATCCGCGCGATCACATCTGTCGGACCGCCAGCCGGATAAGGCACCACCAGCGTGATCGGCTTCGCCGGGAAGGATTGTGCGTGGGCGGTTGGCGCCAGAGTGGCGAGCGCGGCGGCAGCGACGGTGCCAGCAAGAATTTGGCGGCGGTTGAAGCGGAGCATATGTGTCCCTCCCAATGGGTCATGTGTGGCGGCTGATGCGCCTTTGGCCCAAGGTCTAGAACATCATTCGTAAAAGGGGAACGGGGATCAGTTCGTCCCAGCCGGGATAAGGGCAGGCTGGGGAGCAGCATCAACGCTGCCCGGCTCGCGCATTGCCGCCTCGCCCACTTTAGCCCGCACCAGCAGCGCATGCAGCGCGAAGGTCATGGCTGCGCCAGCGATGACATCGATCAGGTAATGCCCGCCGATGGGGATGGTGGAGATGATGATCGCGCCCGCCACGGCCCATGCCAGCGCGGTCAACGCGCCAAGACCACGCAGCGCCAGCGGCACGCAGAGCGCGGCTGCGGTATGGAAGGAGGGGAAGGTCACCAGCCCCTCGGTGGCGGTCAGCTTGAACTGGGTGAGCGTGCCAGCCCGCAGCGCCTCGAACTGCGCCAGATGCCACACACCAGCATCGTTCGAGATGGCGCTGCGCAGCGTTTCGCCGGGGGCGAAATGCACATAGGCACCGATGGCTGGCACAAGGCCGGAGAGGATGTTCGCGGCGACGCAGGTGCCGATGAACAGCGTCATGAACGCGACAATACGATCGCGCCGGCCAAGCACGTTGAGCAGCACCAGCACATAGATCAGCGGCACGATGGTGCCATGATAGGCATGACCTAGCAGCCAGACTAGCGTAGGGTGCTGGTTGAACCAGCTGACAGCGCCCAGCCAGTCGAAGCCATAGGCAGCATCGATCCTCGCCAGCGTTGTGTCCATCAGCGGCAGGTTCGCGCCCAGCCCTGCGCAGGCATAAGAGAACATGGCGAGCGGGGCCGGCATCATCAGGAACAGCGCCACGCACAGCGCCGAAGATGTGGCGACCACGTTGCCGAGCCGCGCCGCGGCGAGCACCACGCTGGTGGAAATGGCGATGATGAGCCCGATGGTGCGCCAACTGCCGGCATCCATGGTGATGCCCAGCCAGCCAAAGGCCAGCAGACCCAAGCCGAAGCTCAACCCCAGCAGCGCGAAGGGCAGGGCAAAGGCGCGGATCAGTGCCAGATTGGCAGCGGGAAAAGCGGTCATCATCATGCTGCCCAAGCTGCCATGTGGCGCTTTCCATGCGGTTACCGCGCTTGGCCTCGCGATGTGTGATGTGACTCATCATGAAGGAATGCTTGCGGGCCGCGCGGCACGGGCCTAGGAGAAGCGCGACTTTTGATGAGCCGCCTTTTGCCAATTGAAACAGACCCTGTTTCTTAGAAGATGGACCCTTGCCCCATGCCCTTCCTCTCTTCCGCGCTCGACCGGGTGAAGCCTTCCGCCACCATCGCCATCACGCAGAAAGCGCGCGACCTGAAAGCATCGGGCAAGGATGTGATCTCGCTCTCTGTCGGCGAGCCGGATTTTGATACGCCGGACAATGTGAAGGAGGCAGCCATCGCGGCCATCCGTCGCGGCGAAACGAAATACACTCCCGTTTCCGGTATCCCCGAACTGCGCGCCGCGGTCGCTGCCAAGTTCAAGCGCGAGAACAACCTCGATTACAAGGCCTCGCAGACCATTGTCTCCACGGGTGGCAAGCACGTCATTTACAACGCGCTGCTCGCCACGCTGAACCCCGGCGACGAGGTCATCTGCGTTGCGCCCTATTGGGTGAGCTATCCTGAAATGGTGGCGCTGTGCGGCGGCACGCCGACCTTCTG
>JBOFIL010000232.1:0-4189 GCA_051650165.1 Allobosea sp. | reverse complement strand
GTGGCTGCCGTGAAGGAAAAGCGCCCAGCGAATGCTGCACTGAACTGAACCCGCATGCAAAAGGCTGGCATCATGCATGCAGCCTCAGCTGGATATGCGCAGGCTCAGCGATAAGCCGGCGGCGAATGCACCAGATTGGTTGCATTTGCTGCTGGCTCACTACCAAAAAGAAACGAGTCTGCTGCATGATGCGTCCAGTGGGAGGTTACCAACGTCAGCATGTTTCGCGAATCTTATCTTGATGAGATCGAAGACCGCATTCAGACCCCTGAAGTCAGGGAGGTTCTGAGGCGCTATCATGCTGCTCGCGCCAGCTGCGCCGATGCGCCCTATGAGGCGCTCAATCTCACGAACATGACGGACAAGCTTGACCAGATCATGCTGCTGACGCCCGATGATGCCGGCACGGATTTCATCTATCTGCACTTCGGCCAGACCATCGCCAATGCGATGGATTACGACATGACCGGCAGGCGTGTCTCCGAGCTCCCGACAGAAATGGCCGAGTTCACGCTTCAGGCCTATCGGGCCGCGGTGGAGGGCAACAAGCCGGTTTACACGGTGCACCGCGCCGCGACTGCGACGCAGGTTGCGCTATGGGAGCGGTTGGTGATGCCGCTGCGTACGCGTAGCGGGCAGTGTTTCCTGCTCGTTTTCGCGAATGTGCTGCGCTTTCGCGAGGAGCTTCTCTCGGCCATTCTCGAATCGAGTGAGAACGGCATTATCGCGCTCGAAGCCGTGCGCGATGGCAAGGGGCAAGTCACTGATGCGTTGATTGTCACCGCCAACCGCCGCGCCAGCGAGATTTGCGGCTTTGACCAGCAGCAGCTGATCGGCGCATCCGCGCTTGAGCGCCTGCCGATGCTCAAGCGCAGCTCGATCTGGCGGCATTGCATCGAGGCGATCACCGAAGGCAAGCCTGGCCTTCTGGAAGCCAATGCCCGCATCAATGGCTGCGATCACTGGTTCCGCGTCTCGCTCGCGCCCTTGCGCGATGGCGCCGCCATGACCTTTACCGATGTGACCGAGCTCAAGCTCGCAAACCTTGCCCTCCAGACCCATGCCGCCACGCTGGCAAGTCAGATTGGCAGGGAGCGCGCCAATTCCGAGGCTCTTTCCACCGAGGTCAGCCGCCAGAAGCGTCGCCTCAGCGCCATGCGGATCATGGCCGAAACCGACCCGATGACGGATCTGCTCAATCGCCGCAGCTTTCAGGCGCGCATCAGCGGTGTGCGACATGGCGCGCAGGCCAATGCCGGCGAATTCTGCCTGCTGATCATCGATCTGGATCACTTCAAGCGCATCAATGATGGCTTCGGGCATCAGGCAGGCGATGCCGCCATCAAGGCTTGCGCAAACCTCTTGAAGACCCGCATCCAGCGCGAGGGCGATTTCGTCTCCCGCATCGGCGGCGAAGAATTCGCGATCGTGCTGGCCAATACGCGTCTCGACGGAGCCATTGTGCTCGCCGAAGCCGTGCGCGAGCGCATCGAGGCAAATGCGGTCACACTCCCTGATGGCAAGGTGCTCAATCTCACGGCCTCGCTCGGCGTGGCGCAATGGCTGCCCGGCGAGACAACCGAAGAGCTGTTCAGCCGCGCCGATGAGGCGCTCTATGCCGCCAAGGGATTGGGCCGCAACCGGGTCGAGATTGCGCGCCGCAATGGCATCAACGACAACCGCACCCGCGCTGCCTGAGCTGTATCAACCGTCCGGCTCCATCTGCGCGCGCAAGGCTGCCTCTGCCTCAAGAGGCTGCGCCCAGACAAAACCCGGCATCTGATTGCGAAACCAGGTGAACTGCCGCTTCACATAAGCACGCGTATCCGCCTTGCCGCGCATCACAGCCTCGGCAAGCGAAACCTCGCCCGCCAGATGCGCGATCAGCCCCGGCACGCCATGCGCGCGCATCACCGGCAGGGCCGGATCAAGCCTGCGCGCAGCCAGCTGTGAAACCTCCTCAAGCGCGCCGCCCTCCATCATGACATCGAACCGCGCATCAATGCGCTGCTTCAGCCAATCGCGATCCGGCGCAAGGAACACACTGGCCAGATGCCAGCCTGCCAGCGGCGCTGCCTCGCGCATGGCATGGAAATGCGAAGGCGGCAGGCCCGTGGCTGTCAGGATTTCCAGCGCCCGCAAAACACGCTGCCGGTCCGCAGGGCGAAGGGCCGCAGCAGTTGCTGCATCCAGCGCCGCCAATTCGGCATGGAGGGCCAGTGTCTCGCGCCCCTCTGCCTTGCTGCGCACAGTTTCCCTTACGTCATCCGGCACGGCAGGCATCTGCGAAAGACCTTCGGTCAATGCCTTGAAGTAGAGCCCGGTGCCGCCCGCGAGGATTGGCATGCGCCCCTCATCGGCAAGCTTTGCCAAAAGCGGGCCGGCATCACGGGCGAAAGCCCCAGCAGAATAGTTCACCGCACCATCCACATGGCCATAGAGCGCATGCGGCGCGGCAACTTCCTCATCGCGTGAAGGCCGCGCCGTGATGATCGAAAGGTCGCGGTACACCTGCATCGAGTCGCAATTGATCACCACGCCGCCAAGGCTTTGCGCCAGCCTCAAGGCCAGTGCAGACTTGCCGCTGGCGGTCGGACCTGCGATGAGCAGCGCCATCCGACTGCGGTTCACCTCGCCCTGCCCCTCCAGTGTTGATTGCACCTTCATGCGCCTGTCCGTCACGCTCGTCTCATCGCCCAAAACCGCCGCCCTCACCGATGCGCGGCTTCGCGCCGCTGTGCAAGCACTGCGCACCATGACAGGCGCAGAGCCGGAAAGCCGCATGCTGAAACCGCAGGTGGCGGCGGATATGCTGGTTGAGGCTCAAGACAGCTCCGGGCTGGAAGCGGCTCTTCGCGAGGCGCTGGCTAATGCGCCCGTCGACATCATCATCCAGCCTGCTGCAACGCGTGCCAAGCAGCTGTTCCTCGCCGATATGGAC
Source organism: Allobosea sp. (assembly GCA_051650165.1). Classification (GTDB taxonomy): domain Bacteria; phylum Pseudomonadota; class Alphaproteobacteria; order Rhizobiales; family Beijerinckiaceae; genus Allobosea. The sequence goes on along the minus strand of JBOFIL010000232.1, from coordinate 1,248 downwards.
TCCACCATGATCGCGCAGGAATGCATCGACGAACTCGCCGATTATGTTGGGCTGAAAACTGAGGTCTCCGAGATCACCGAACGGGCGATGCGCGGAGAACTTCCATTCGAACCCGCCTTGCGCGAGCGTGTGGCGCTGCTCAAGGGCCTGCCGGTGAAGGTTGTCGAGGAGATCATCGCCTCGCGCATCACGCTGACGCCGGGTGGCCCCGAGCTTCTGCGCACCTTGCGCGCCAATGGCGCTTACACCGCGCTGGTCTCGGGCGGGTTCACCATTTTCACCGGGCCGATCAGTGCCATGATCGGCTTCCATGAGCATCGCTCGAACATTCTTGAGATGACGCCCGCAGGCGAACTGGCCGGCATGGTGCGGGAGCCCATTCTCGGCAAGCAGGCCAAGCTCGATACGCTGGCGGAGCTGCGCGGCGCGCGCGGCCTTGCGGCCCATGCCACAATGGCAGTCGGCGATGGCGCGAATGATCTGGCCATGCTGGGCGAGGCCGGTCTTGGTGTTGCCTTCCATGCCAAGCCCGCGGTGGCAGCCGCCGCCCATGCCCGTATCGACCATGCCGACCTGACAGCGCTGATCTACTGCCAGGGCTACTCGGAAGCCGACATTCCAGCGGCCTGAGAACTGAGTCAAACGAAAAAGGCCGCTCCCGATGGAGCGGCCTCTCAATGCTCTGAAGGCTACTAGCCGTCAGTTGATGGTGACAGCCACAAAGCGCTCCTCGCCGCGGGCGGTCGCAACCAGCAGCAATACATTCTTGCGGCCCTGTCCCTTCAGCGTCTCGATGCGCTTGGCGATGTCCGCCGGCGACGTGACTGCCTCCTGGCCAACTTCGAGAACCAGCTCGCCTGCCTGTATGCGCTTGTCGGCTGCCGAGGAATTGGCATCGACCTTGGTGATCACAACACCCTTGGCGCCATCCTTCAGGCTGTAGCGACGCTTCAGCTCATCGGTGATGCCGGAAAGTTCGAGGCCAAGCACAGAGGTCACTGTCGGGGTGGCAGACTGGCCGGGCTTTGTCGTGGTGGCGGAAGCCTGCTGCAACTTCTCGCCATCCTCAAGCCGGCCGAGCTTGACCGAGCGGATCATCTCCTTGCCCTTGCGCATGATGGTGACCGGCACATCCTTGCCGACCTGTGTGGCGGCCACGATGCGCGGCAGATCGCGCGAGTCCTTTACGTCCTTGCCATCGAACTTCACGATGACATCGCCAACCTCACGCCCGGCGGGCTTGGCGGG
>JBOFIL010000231.1:0-1765 GCA_051650165.1 Allobosea sp. | reverse complement strand
CGCTGCCGTGAGATCAGCCAATCGCGCAGGCGGAAATTCACCTGTCTGCGAGAGATAGGTTTGCCATCAAGTGACATTTGTCCAAGTTTGTCAGCAACAGTCTCGAAGGCCTCATCGGGTGAGAGGCCGTCGAGAAAGTTTGAGTTGATCATCGCGCCATCATCCAGGAATGGCGCATCACCGACATGCCAGCCGGGCGCGGCGTCTTTCGGTGCCACAACGGTCTTGATTGGCAGGCGATAGGCTGTGGCGAAATCAAAGTCGCGTTGGTCATGTGCCGGGCAACCGAAAATCGCGCCAGTGCCGTAATCCATCAAGATGAAATTGGCGACATAGACCGGCAATTCCCAGGATGGGTCCAGTGGGTGAATGGCGCGGATACCTGTGTCGAAGCCCTTTTTTTCCGCTGTCTCGAGCGCCGCGGCAGATGTGCCCATGCGGCGGCATTCATCGGAGAATGCTGCCAGCGCCGGATTATTCTCAGCCGCGGCGCGCGCAAGCGGATGGTCCGGCGCAATCGCCATGAAGGAAGCGCCGAACAGGGTGTCGGGCCGCGTCGTGTAGATTTCAAGCTCGTCGAAGCCGGCAGGGGCGCTTGCCGTGTTCAGCGCCCAGCGCAGCATCAGCCCTTCCGAGCGGCCGATCCAGTTGCGCTGCATCAGGCGCACCTTGTCTGGCCAGCGCTCCAGCGTATCAAGGCCGTCGAGCAGCTCCTGCGCGTAATCGGTGATTTTCAGGAACCACTGCGTCAGGTCGCGCTGCTCGACCAAGGCACCGGAACGCCAGCCGCGGCCGTCAATCACCTGTTCATTGGCCAGAACCGTGTGGTCCACCGGATCCCAGTTGACCTTGGCGGCGCGGCGCTCGACGAGGCCGGCTTTCCAGAAATCAATGAAGAGCTTCTGCTGATGCTGGTAATATTCGGGGTCGCAGGTCGCGATCTCGCGGGTCCAGTCGAGCGAGAGACCCATGCTTTTCAGCTGGGCTTTCATGGTGGCGATGTTGGCATAGGTCCAATCGCGCGGGTTCACCTTGTTGTCGCGTGCGGCATTCTCTGCCGGCAGGCCGAAAGCATCCCAGCCCATTGGATGCAGCACATTGAAGCCCCTGGCCCGCTTGTAGCGCGCCACGACATCGCCCATCGCATAGTTGCGGACATGGCCCATATGGATGCGGCCCGATGGGTAGGGAAACATTTCGAGCACGTAGTATTTCGGGCGCGGGTCATCGTTATGGGTGCGGAACAACTCCGCCTCATCCCATGCGCTGCGCCATTTCGGCTCGGATTCCTTGGGGTTGTAGCGCTCAGTTGTCATCATCAATTCGCGGCGTTGGCAGCGCTTTGTGCGGGCCAAAGCCCGTCAGCGCTTGAAGAACAGGATCGGCCCGGACTAGGACACGATCACGCGCGCCGGGTCAACGGCGTCAGGAGCAAGATGATGTCAGCCGAGACCAATCTCATCACCAACTATCACGCCGTTCTCGCTGACATCGCCCGCGCGGCACGCGATTGTGATCGCGAACCGCATTCCGTGCAGCTTGTCGCTGTTTCCAAAACCTATCCAACTGAGGCAATCGAGGCGGTGATTGCCGCTGGTCAGCGGGTGTTTGGCGAGAATTACGTTCAGGAGGCCAAGACCAAATGGCCGGCGCTGAAAGAGAGACATCCCGATAGCGTGCTGCACATGATTGGCCCGCTGCAATCCAACAAGGCGCGCGAGGCAGTGGCAGTGTTCGATGTCATCGAGACGCTGGACCGTGATTC
>JBOFIL010000230.1:0-2672 GCA_051650165.1 Allobosea sp. | reverse complement strand
CCTCAAGGGCCATGGCCTCTCGCGTATCCCGACCTATCTCGCCATGCTGCAAGCAGGCAAGATCGTGGGCAAGGCCAAGCCTGTGATCCGCAAGCCTGCGCCCGGCGTGCTGATGGTCGATGCCGCCCATGGCTTTGCTTATCCGGCGATTGATCTCGCGCTGAAGAAGCTCGTGCCGCTCGCCAAGCGTCAGGGTCTTGCCGCCGCCGGCATCATCCGCTCGAACCATTGCGGCGCGGCGGGTCATCATGTTGAGAAACTGGCCGAGGCCGGGCTTGTGGCGCTGATGTTTGCCAACACGCCGGGGGCGATTGCGCCATGGGGTGGCTCGAAGCCGGTGTTTGGCACCAATCCCATTGCATTCGCAGCGCCCTTGGAGGGCCGCGCGCCCATCGTGGTCGATCTGGCGGTGTCCAAGGTGGCGCGCGGGCCGATTGTCGCCGCCAGCCAGAAGGGCGAGGCCATTCCCGAAGGCTGGGCGCTTGATGTGGAGGGCAACCCCACCACCAGCGCGGCGGCGGCGCTGAAGGGCACCATGATCCCGCTGGGGGATGCCAAGGGCGCGGCGCTGGCGCTGATGGTCGAGGTGCTGGGCGCGGCCCTGGTCGGCGCAAGGCTCGCCTTCGAGGCGTCATCCTTCATCGATGACAAGGGCGGCCCGCCCGAGACCGGCCAGCTCATCCTCGCACTTGATCCCGCCGCCTTTGGCGGGGCGGCTTTCACAGGCCGGATGATTGCACTCGCCAAGGCCATCGAGGATCAGGACGGCGCTCGGCTTCCGGGCTCACGGCGCATTGCCCTGCGCGAAAAGGTGGCGCGTGAGGGGATTGCGGTGGGGTGAAAACTCACACAAACCCAAACCCATCCACATCCACCAGCCCCTTGTCGGTGATCTTGAGGTGCGGAATCACAGGGAGCGGCAGGAAAGCGACCTGAAGGAAGGGTTCGGCCAAAGTGCAGCCCAGTGCCTTGGCCGCTGCGCGCAAGGGGATCAGCGCCTCGCGCACCTCCTCGAATGTGCCAAGGCTCATCAGGCCGGCAACGGGCAAGGCCAGCTCGCCGGTGATGCGCCCACATTCCGCCACCGCAAAGCCGCCGCCCATGCTGGAGAGGCGGTCTGCCGCCAGCGCCATATCCTCATTATTGACGCCCACCACGCAGATATTGTGGCTGTCATGGCCGACTGATGAGGCGATGGCACCGCGCTTCATGGCGAAGCCATGCACGAAGCCGGCAGCATGCGTGCCGCTTTTGCCATGGCGCTCAATGACCGCGACCTTGATGGCGTCCTGCTCCAGATCAATCAGCGCTTCGCCATTGATGGAGGGCAGCGTCATCGAGAGCCGCTCGGTGATGATCCGCCCCGGCACGACGCCGATGACGGGCGTCTCGCCAGCACGGGCTGACACCTTGAATAGCTCAGGCGTGATGCGCGGGGGCTTCATGCTGGCAAGGCCGACAGGCGGGATAGCTGGCCTTGCCGCAAAGCGCGCTGCATCTGGCTCCATGCCACCCACAAATGTGCGGCGCACATGGCAGGTGGCAAGATCGTCGATCAGCACGATATCGGCGCGTTTGCCGGGTGCGAGAAACCCGCGGTCATTCAGCCCGAAAATCTGCGCCGCGCTCATGGTGGCGACGCGATAAACAGCCAGCGGATCGGAACCCATGGCGATGCAGCTCCTGATCATGAAATCGAGATGGCCTTCTTCGGCAATGTCGAGTGGGTTTCGATCATCCGTGCAGAAGGCGAGGAAGGGCGCGGTGGCAAGGTCGATCAAGGGTTGCAGCGCGTGCATGTCCTTCGAGACCGAGCCCTCGCGGATCAGCACCGCCATGCCCTTCGCGATCTTCTCACGCGCTTCCTCGAGCCCCGTGCATTCATGATCGGTGAGAATGCCGGCGCTGAGATAGCCATTGAGATCCAGCCCGCGCAGCAACGGCGCATGGCCATCAATATGTCGGCCACGGAAGGCGGCGAGCTTGGCCATGCAGCCGGGATCGCGGTGGATCACGCCCGGAAAATTCATGAATTCGGCAAGGCCGATCACCTTGGGGTGATCCATGAAGGGCGTCAGATCATCAGCGGAGAGCGCGGCACCAGCCGTCTCCAGATGCGTTGCCGGCACACAAGATGAGAGCTGCACGAACAGGCTCATCACCATGTTGGAGGCGCTGTCGAGGAAATAGCGGATGCCCTCCGCGCCAAGCACATTGGCGATCTCGTGTGGATCACAAATCGCGGTGGTGACGCCATGCGGCAGCACGCAGCGCTCGAATTCATAGGGCGTGATCAGCGAGCTTTCGACATGCAGATGCGTGTCGATGAAGCCCGGCACCGCAATCAGCCCTTCTCCATCGATCTCCACTTCGCCCTTGTAGCGCCCATGCGTGCCGACGATGGTCTCGCCCATCATGGCGATGTCGGTGTCGATGAGCGCGCCTGTCGCTAGACAATAAAGCCGCACATTCTTCAGCACGCGCTCCGCCGGAACCTCACCGCGTCCGGCAGCAATGCGGCGAGCGAGCATGTCGGTGATGGCGGTGCGGTCGGTCATGGCAGGAATCTCCAGTGAGCGGCTAGTGTGGAAGGATTGTCGATGTTTGAAAAGAAGGTCGATCAATACCCGCGTCATGGTCGGGCTTGTCCCGACCATCCATGTCTTTTCTTG
>JBOFIL010000229.1:0-3470 GCA_051650165.1 Allobosea sp. | reverse complement strand
GTAATCATAGAGGCCGATGGAGGCGTTCTCGCGGTCCTTGCCGGCCTTTTCCTTGAACTGCGTCATGCGGTTGAGCCAGCCAAGGCGCGCCACGCAGTTGAACACCCAGGCAAGCTCAGCGTGCTCATGCACCTGGGATTGGTTGAACAGTATGGAGCGCTTCGGGTCGATGCCGGCGGCGAGATAGGCTGCGGCCACCTCGCGGATCGAGCGCGTCAGTGTTGCCGGGTCCTGCGCCACAGTGACGGCATGCAAATCCACCACGCAATAGATGCACTCATGCGTCGCCTGCATCTCCACCCAGCGGGTGAGCGCGCCCAGATAATTGCCAAGATGCAGCGTATGTGTTGGCTGCATTCCGGAAAAGACGAGGGGCTTGAAGCTGGACGCATTTAAGCTGGACATGGGCAGTTGAGCTCACGGAACAGGAGTGGCATGGGCAGGCGCGGCCTTGTGGCGGATCAGGCCAGCCGATGCAAGCAGTGCGTTTGTCAGAGGATGAACCGGCTCAGATCGGCATTTCGCGAAAGGTCGCCAATGCGGGCCTCGACGTAGGCGGCGTCAATCAGGACGGTCTCGCCGGATTTGTCGGGTGCGACATAGGAGATTTCATCGAGCACGCGCTCCATCACGGTCTGGAGCCGGCGCGCGCCGATGTTCTCCACCGTGGAATTGACATCAACCGCGACCTCCGCGAGCCGCTGCACGCCGTCCGTGGTGAAGGTGAGCGTCACGCCTTCCGTGCCCAGCATCGCCACGCTCTGCCGCACGAGGCTCGCCTCGGTTTCGGTGAGGATGCGCTTGAAATCCTCGACATCAAGCGGCTGCAACTCGACGCGGATCGGCAGACGACCCTGCAATTCCGGCAGCAAATCAGAAGGCTTGGCGACATGGAAAGCGCCGGAGGCGATGAACAGGATGTGGTCGCTCTTCACAGGGCCATGTTTTGTCGAGACAGTGGTGCCCTCGATGAGCGGCAGCAAATCGCGCTGCACGCCCTCGCGGCTGACATCTGCGCCGGAGCGGCCCTCGCGAGCGCAAATCTTGTCGATCTCGTCGAGAAACACGATGCCGTTGTTCTCGACCTCGCGGATGGCCTCTTGCACGATGGCATCATTGTCAAGCAGCTTGTCGCTCTCCTCGGCCACCAGCGGGTCATAGGCCTCCTGCACCTGAAGGCGGCGTGGTTTGCCCTTTTGGCCGAAGGCTTTGCCGAAAATATCGCCGATGGAAATGGCCCCGACCGAGCCGCCAGGCACGCCTGGCATCTCGAACATCGGCGCGGCAGAGCTTGAGCCTGTCAGCTCCACCTCGATTTCCTTGTCGTTCAGCTCGCCGGCGCGCAGTTTTTTCCGAAACACATCGCGGGTGGAGGGGCTGGCGGTCGCGCCCACCAGCGCATCCAGCACGCGCTCTTCAGCGGCGAGATGCGCCTTGGCATGGACTTCCTTGCGCTTGGCTTCGCGCACGAGGCTGATGCCGACCTCTGTCAGATCGCGCACGATGCTCTCGACATCGCGTCCGACATAGCCAACTTCCGTGAATTTGGTCGCTTCCACCTTGAGGAAGGGCGCATTGGCGAGCTTGGCCAGCCGGCGCGAAATCTCGGTCTTGCCGCAGCCTGTCGGCCCGATCATCAGGATGTTCTTTGGCGAAACCTCATCCTTCAGCGGTCCTTCCAGCTGCTGCCTCCGCCAGCGGTTGCGCAGCGCAATCGCGACCGCGCGCTTGGCCTCGCGCTGGCCGACGATGAAACGATCAAGCTCGGAGACGATTTCGCGGGGGGAGAAGGTGGTCATGGCTGCTTTCCGAACTCAGGCCGTGGCCAGCGTTTCAATGACAAGCGAATGGTTGGTGTAGACGCAGATGTCGCCAGCGATCTTCATCGAGCGGCGCACGATGGCGTCGGCATCAAGATCAGGCGCGCCTTCTGCCAGCGCGCGGGCGGCGGAGAGCGCATAATTGCCACCCGAACCAATCGCCATGATCTGCGCGCCGTGTTCCAGTTCAGGCTCCAGCACATCGCCGGTGCCCGACACCATAAGGCTCACCTCCTTGTCGGCCACGAGCAGCATGGCCTCCAGCCGCCGCAAATAGCGATCCGTGCGCCAGTCTTTGGCGAGTTCGACGCAGGCGCGCATCAGCTGGGTGGGATATTGCTCCAGCTTGGTCTCCAGCCGCTCGAATAGCGTGAAAGCATCGGCCGTGGCGCCGGCAAAGCCGGAAATCACATGGCCCTTAGAGAGGCGGCGCACTTTACGCGCATTGCCCTTGACGATGGTGGGGCCAAGGCTCACCTGCCCATCTCCGCCGATCACCACCTGTCCGGCCTTTCGCACCATCAGAATGGTGGTGGCGTGCATCAATGCTGGCCTATGGTCATCCATTGCGGTCATCCATTGTGATCAACTTTGGCGAATCGTCTCTCGCGTGCTGTTGCAGATGTAGTGTCTGGCGCGGCTCTCGCCAAATGCGGCTTGTGCGGCAGGAGGTGGCGCATTCCGGTTTGCCCTGCTAAAGCGGCGCGGGTTTCAACAGCTTCATCGCCAATAGGTGCCGAAGCAACAGGCGAGGTTCCATGCGCAAGGGCAGCGTCAAGCGCGCAACCAGCGAAACACAGATCGAGCTGTCGCTTGATCTGGATGGCAGCGGCAAGGCGACAATCGCCACCGGTGTCGGCTTTTTTGACCATATGCTGGAGCTGTTCGCCCGCCATGCGCTGATTGACCTAAGCGTGACCGCCAAGGGCGACACCCATGTTGATGATCACCACACGGTGGAAGATGTCGGCATTGCGCTTGGGTCTGCCGTGCGCGAAGCGCTGGGCGACAAAAAGGGCATTGCCCGCTATGCCAGCCTCGATCTGCCGATGGACGAGACGTTGACGCGCGTCGCGATTGACGTGTCAGGCCGGCCCTTCCTCGTGTTTCGTACGCATTTCGAGGCGCAGAAGATCGGCTCATTCGACACTGAGCTGGTGCGTGAGTTCTTCCAGGCTTTCGCCATGAATGCCGGCATCACATTGCATGTCGAGACGCTGTACGGCGTCAACGCACATCACATCGCGGAGAGCTGCTTCAAGGGGCTGGCGCGGGCATTGCGAGCGGCCATCGCGCTTGATCCGCGCGAGGCTGGCCGCATTCCCTCCACCAAGGGCGCGCTGTAACCAGCGCCAGGAGGAGGTTCACATGGCATTTTATGCAGCCTATCTGCCGCCGCAGAAAGCAGGCGTGAGCGAGGCCGATGCGTTGTCTGAAGCCGTGGTGCTGCGCGATGGCTTCTCGCTGATGGCCTTCCTGTTCACCGGGCTCTGGCTTTTGGCGAAGCGGCTCTGGCTGCCGCTGATCGCCTTTGCCGTGATTTATGGGCTGATCGTGCTGGCGCAGATGCGCTACGGCTTTCACCCTGCCGCGGCGGCTGTGGCGCAGCTTGTGATTGGCGGCTGGCTGGGGCTGGAAGGCGCAAACCTT
>JBOFIL010000228.1:0-1647 GCA_051650165.1 Allobosea sp. | reverse complement strand
GACCATCCAGGCACAGGATGCCTGGGAAACCATGCGTGACCCCACCATCAACCGCGGCCAGAGTCTGAACTGGTTTACCGCTCCCCGCGCCCAGCAACAGCAACGGCAGGCCAGACCTGCCCCGCGTCCTCGCCCTGTTGCTGCCGCGCGCCCCTCATCCACCACGCAACCCGTGATCGTCACCGATCAGCCCACACAGCCCAAAACGGAGCCCGTGCATTTCATTGTGGTGCTGGGTGACACGCAGGCCGAGCAGATTGCTGGCGGGCTGGATGATGCCTTCGGCGACCGGCCAGATGTCGCGGTGGTCCGCCGCGCCCGCGCCGATAGCGGGCTGGTGCGGAATGATTTCCATGATTGGGGCAAGTCCGTGCAGGAGCTGCTGGCCTCGGACCAGAAGATCAGCGTCGGCGTGATGCTGCTCGGCTCCAATGACCGGCAGGTGATCCGCGAGGGCGAGATCAACCATGAGCCGCTGAGCGAGCGTTGGCGCGAGCTTTACCGCGAGCGCATCGATGCTGTGGCGGCGGCCTTTGCGCAACGCCGCATTCCGCTGGTCTGGGTCGGCGCCCCCCCGGCGCAGAGCACCCGGCTTTCGGCAGATCTCATCGCACTCAACGCCATGTTCCGTGAGCGCATCGAGCGCGCAGGCGGGTCTTATGTCGATTTGTGGGAGGCCTTCATCGACTCGGAAAACCGCTATGCCGTCAGCGGGCCAGATCTCTCCGGCCAGATCGCGCGACTGCGCGCGGCAGATGGCGTGCATTTCACCAGGGCCGGGGCGCGCAAAGCTGCCCATTTTGCCGATGTCGCCATCCGCCGCGTGATGCCGTCCGGCTCCGGCCCGGCACTGATTGCCGTGCCATTCGCGTTGCCACGCACACCAGCCGATGCGGCGCAGCCCATGCCGGAGCAGGGCCCCGCGCCAATGAGCGTCGATGAAATCATCACCCGCATGGCCGGCCTTGCCCCCGGGCAATCTGGGGTGGTGCAGCCTGTGCTCCCTGTCGTGCCCGTCAAGCCGCTTGCGGGCCCGATCATGCAACTGTCCTCCTGGCAGCCGGCGCGTGATGCGAAGCTGATCGCAGATGCGGCAAGCGCCCGCGGGGCCGGCTATCAGGCCCAGGAAATCGATCGCATCTTTGCCGACGGCGTGCTGCCCCCGCCCCGCCCCGGCCGGGCCGATGACTTCACGTGGCCAAGAAGATAGTTGGCCTAGAAGATAGTTGGCCAAGAAGATAACTGGCCATAATATTTTCCCTGCCCCCTTGAGCATGTGACCCTGATGGATTTCCCGCGCCTGACTGCCAAGAACGAGATCGAGGAAGGCCTGGTCTTTGCCCCGCGCTTTGATGCTGCCGGCCTGATCACCTGCGTGGTCACGCAAGCCGATACGGGAGAGCTGCTCATGGTGGCTCACATGAATGCCGAGGCGCTCGCCCGCACGCTGGAGAGCGGCGAAGCGTGGTATTGGTCGCGCTCACGCAAAACCCTCTGGCGCAAGGGCGACACATCGGGCCAGGTGCAGACCATCGTGGAGATGCGCACTGATTGCGACCAAGATGCGCTCTGGCTGAAAGTGCGTGTCGGCGGCGATGGTGGCTGTTGCCACACCGGCCGCAGAGGCTGCTTTTACCGTGTGGTGCC
>JBOFIL010000227.1:0-7642 GCA_051650165.1 Allobosea sp. | reverse complement strand
GTTTCCAGATTGACACCAGCAAGTGTGGTCTTTGAGTCGACCACAGGCAGCTCATCTGGGTTGAGATAGAAGGCCTCAGCCTTCGTGTTGTTGTAGCGCGCCTGCGCCAGCACAAGGCCCTCAGCGGCCCAGCGTGGATTGGATTGCAGCGCGCCGCGATTGCCACCATTCGAGGCTGTATTCGCGATCAGAAATCCATCACTGACGCTGAATTTCTGGCGACCCACAGAGGCATTGAACACGAAACGGTTGCCCTCTGCCGTGGTTGTCCCGCCAACAATGCCCACGAAGGCATCCTCGACATGGTAATGCCCGCGCGTGCGGCTGGTAAACAGCTCCTGCCCCGCCGATGCGCTGTAGATGCCGCTGATGCCGCCATAGACGCTGACATTCTCGCTCAGCGGCGTAATGCCATAGAGCCCTGTATGGACGAAGCCTTCAGCCCAGTTGCTGTAGCCTGCGCCGGCAGTCCTGCCACGCACGAGCGGGTTACCAGATAAAAGCGGGCGAGGATTGGCATACCAGGCGTTGTTGTTGCCGTAATACATGCCGATGCCTTCAAGGCGCATACGCAGATATGTGCCGTCATTGTCATAGAGCACAGGCAACTCGCTCACCTTGCCGCTGGCAAGCGCACCGCGCGCTTCAGCGCCGATGACTGAAGGGCCAAGCGTCACAATAACAGTGACAGCAACCCCGCCTGTTGACCCTGGAACCACAGCAAGACTGGTCTTCGCTATAGGTGAGGCACGCCGCGCCCGCGCCAAGTTGAACTCTGCAATGTTGCGTGAGAAAACATCACCGGGGAATATCCCAAGGCCTACACGCAACTGGCTTTCAATCCGGCTGTTGAGTGCGGAATCAGGCGATGGATTCTCAATCCTGACATCGATGCGTTCAAGCCGCGCGCCATCTTCAAAGACGGCAGGAGACTGGGCATATGCGCGCGAATCAAAAGGTAAAATTGCTGCAAATGAAGCAACAACCGCCAGTTTAATCCACGTTACTGGAATGTTGAACTTACCACCCAATGCAAACTCCAAATCTTTTGGGAGTTTATTCAATCAACGCGCCGCAAGTTACTCCCTGATGACGAGAACAATTCTGCAAAAAAAACATTCGCGCACAACATAAAATTGATTCCCAGCAGAAACCTAGCCAGCCCAGACGGCGTCCTTCAATGCATCAGATAGATGCTTGGTGCCCCCTTCATCCTCGCTTAACCCTAACGAGGTGTAATGCGCGCTGGCGGGCGGCTGTCTTCGTTTGAGGCCGGTTTTGCGCGCGCGGACCCCGGACTTGTCGTTGACGCCCATATCATCCCATGTTAGCCCATAGCATCCCGTTGCGTATCGGCGGCGCAAGGCCAGTTGGCCACGTGATTGGCCTCCTGAGTCGCCCTTTCTTGCCGCGTGTCGCGGGGGTTTTCCCTCGTGCCGCGGGCAGCAAGACCGTGGGCGGGCCATGTGTGTCACGGGCTGTGTGGGTTGAGTGTCATGGATCGCTTCGTCTCGCAGGTCATTCATCGGCTGGATGCAAAGGGGCGGGTGTCGATCCCGGCGCCTTTCCGGGCCGTGATGGCGCGGGATGGGTTCGAGGGGCTCTATGTACACCCCGCGCTCGATCAGCCCGCGCTGGATGCCGGCGGCCACGCGCTGCTGGCGACCATCGACGGGATACTCTCGCGGTTCTCGCCCTTTTCGGAGGAGTGGGAGCTGCTCTCGGTAGCGCTGAATGGCGCGTCGGAGGTGCTGAAAATGGACGCCGAAGGGCGCATCCAGCTCTCCGAGACCATGAAGGCCCATGCCGGCATATCGGACGCGGTGGCGTTCGTCGGCCAGGGCCACAAGTTTCAAATCTGGGAGCCCTCGCGCTTCCAGGCCCATTTCGAGGACGCGCGGCTGAAGCTGCGCGAGGTTCGGAAGAGTTTGGGCAGTTCGGTTGTTGCGTCAGTTCATTCGCCGGGAGGAACCGGATCATGACGGGCGACAGCGACGGAATTTCCGAAGCGGTTGGCGGACCCGCCCCCCATGTACCGGTCCTCCTGGCGGATGCTCTTGATGCGCTCGATGTGAAGCCCGGCGGGCTCTATCTCGATGGCACCTTTGGCGCTGGTGGATACACCCGCGCGCTGCTCGCCCGCGATCCCACCATCCGCGTGCTGGCGCTGGACCGTGACCCCACAGCCATTGTTGGCGGCCATGGACTGGTTGAAGCGTCCAACGGCCGGCTGGTGCTGGCGCAGGCGCAATTTGGCGATCTGGACACAGAGGCGCAAGCGCAGGACTTTGCCCCGCTTGATGGCGTTGTGCTCGATATTGGCGTCTCGTCGATGCAGCTGGACCAAGCGGAGCGCGGCTTCTCCTTCCGCCATGATGGCCCGCTCGACATGCGCATGGGTGGCGATGGCCAAAGCGCCGCTGACATCGTGAATGAGGGCAGCGAGGCGTTGCTGGCCGACATCTTCTTCCATTATGGCGAGGAACGCCGCGCCCGCGCTGTGGCGCGCACCATTGTCGAAGCACGTCGCCGCGCACCCATCACCCGCACGCGGGAACTCGCCGAGCTGATCGGCAAGGTGGTCTGGGCCGAACCGAACGCCATCCATCCCGCCACCCGCAGCTTCCAGGGCCTGCGCATCGCGGTGAATGACGAGCTGGGCGAATTGCTGCGCGGGCTCATCGCCGCTGAGCGCATCCTGAAGCCGGGCGGAAGGCTTTCAGTCGTCACGTTCCATTCGCTGGAAGACCGCATCGTGAAGCAGTTCTTCGCCAGCCGCACAGGGCGCGCCGGCTCTGCTTCGCGCCATATGCCGCTAGCGCTGAGCGAGACGCCAAGCTTCCGGATGGTCGGCAAGAACCCGGTTCTGCCCTCACAAAACGAATGCCGCGCCAATCCGCGCGCGCGCTCGGCCAAGCTGCGCTTTGCCGAACGCACCGATGCGCCAAGCTGGGGCGATGATGATGCGCTTGCAAGCTTGGCCTCGCTGCCAGACCAGACCCGCACGACTTACAACAAGGCTGCCCATAGCAAAGCAGGGAGGCGCTGAACCATGCTGAAGCTGCTGCATGTGGTGGCAATTGGCGCGCTGATCAGCTCGGCGGTCTATGCCTATTCGATCAAGTACGAGGCAACCTTTGCCGCCGAAGAGGTACAGCGTCTGAAAAAGCGCGTGCAGAAGGAGCGCGACGCCATCGCCGTGCTCCGGGCCGAATGGCAACATCTCAACCGGCCTGAACGCCTGCAGGCGCTGGCTGAGCGGCATCTCGACATGCAGCCCTTGTCGATCACCCAGATCACACGTTGGCAGGATGTGCCGATGCGCGGCCCCAAGGGCGACAGCATCGGGCGCAAGCTGGATGACCTCGGCCTCTCCGGCATGGTGACATCATCGACCACACCCGCCCCCGCGCCCAAGCCGGCAACGCCGCAGGCCAGCACCCGCACACCCAACGCCGGAGGCCGCCCATGACCCATCCGACGGAACACGACACCGCGCCAGTTGTTGCGCCACCGACACCCCGCACGTCGCCGCTTGCGCTGCTCGGCGGTTTGTTTCGCATGTCGGGTGAGAAATCGCAGGCCCGCATCGGTCTGGTGATGCTGGGCTTTGGCGCGCTGTTCTGCGTCATTAGCGGGCGGCTGGTCATGCTGGCCACTTCGCCCGCTGAGAGCGTGGGCCTGCGCCGCGCCACTGCGCAAGCGACCGCCGCCGCAAGGCCGGACATCGTAGATCGTAATGGCCAGATCCTCGCCACTGATATTCGCACGGTTTCGGTGTTTGCCGAGCCGCGCAAGATCATCGACAAGGATGAGGCGGTGGAGCTGATCACCGCCGTCTTGCCGGACCTCAATGCCCGCGAGCTGCGCGAAAAGCTCAACCAGAAGCGTGGCTTTGCCTGGATCAAGCGCGAACTCACCCCGCGCCAGCAGGCCGAGGTCCATCGCCTGGGCATTCCCGGCATCGGCTTTGTGCCTGAGAACAAGCGCGTCTATCCCAATGGCGTCGCGGCAGCGCATGTGCTGGGCTATGCCAATATTGATAATGTCGGCATCGCCGGCATGGAGAAATACATCGACAGCCAGGGCTTGCAGGATCTGGCAGGGGCGGGCCTCGCCAACTCCTCATCAGATCTGAAAAGCATCCAGCTCTCGATTGATCTGCGCGTGCAGCATGCGCTGCGCGATGAACTCGCCCAGGCCATGACAAAGTTCAAGGCAATCGCGGCGGCAGGTGCCATTCTCGACATCACCACGGGCGAGATGATTGCACAGGTCTCGCTGCCGGATTTTGACCCGAATGATCCGGGTGATCCGCGTGATCTGGCCAAGATCAACCGCATCAATGTCGGCGTTTATGAAATGGGCTCGACCTTCAAGGCGCTGACCACGGCGATGGCGCTTGATTCCGGCAAATACAACATCAACTCGACCTTTGATGCGCGCTCTGCCCTGCGTTACGGCAAGTTCAAGATCGGCGATTTCCATGGCACCAACCGCGTGCTGACAACGCCTGAGGTGTTCGTTCATTCCTCCAATATCGGCACGGCGCGCATGGCGCTGGGTATCGGCGTCGAGGGCCACAAGGCCTTCTTGCGCAAGATGGGCCAGCTGGACCGGCTGCGCACGGAACTACCCGAAAGCTCCGAGCCCATCGTGCCCTCACGTTGGGGCGAGTTGAACACGATGACCATCGCCTTCGGCCATGGCCTGGCCGTCGCTCCGCTTCAGGCTGCAATGGCAACCGGCGCGCTGATGAATGGCGGCTATCTGATGACGCCAACCTTTCTCAAGCGCAGCGAGGAAGACGCGAAGAAATTCGGCATCCGTGTGGTGAAGCCCGAGACCAGCGAAGCCATGCGCTATGTCATGCGCCTGAACGCCGAGCGGGGTTCTGCCAAGAAGGCAGAGGTCGCCGGCTATTATGTGGGCGGCAAGACCGGCACGGCAGAGAAGGTGATTGGCGGGCGCTATGCCAAGAACCGGCTCTTCACTACTTTCATGGCCATCGCGCCCTCCGACAAGCCGCGATACCTGTTCATGACGCTGATGGATGAGCCCAAGGGCCTGCCCGAAACCCATGGCTACGCCACATCAGGCTGGAACGCCTCACCCACCACAGGCCGGATCATCGAGCGTGTCGCGCCAATTCTCGGCCTTCCGCCACGCTTCGAGCCGCCGAACCAGCCCTTCCCGGTCATGGCCAGAATGGGCGCATGGGGCACCAGATGAGCGCTATTTCCAGCCTCACAGGCAGCAAATAGCGCCAAATCAGCTAAACAAATCGAATGGGTGATTCGGAACACCAATTGGGCAAGCTTGCGCCTGGCCTCTTCGCGCCGGACGATGCCACGCGCGCCATTTCCAGCATCACGGCTGACAGCCGCAAGGTGACGCCGGGCGCGCTGTTCTTCGCGCTCGCCGGCGCAAAAGCCGATGGGCGCGCCTTCGTGCCAGATGCTGCCTCAAAAGGCGCAATCGCCATCATTGGCGCATTCGAGCGCCCCGCTGATCTGCCAGCCGGCATCGCCTTTGCACGCGCTGATGATCCGCGCCTTGCGCTCGCCAAGGCTGCCGCAGCGTTTCACCCCGGCCAACCTGCGACCATCGTCGCCATCACCGGCACGAGCGGAAAATCCTCTGTGGCTGATTTCACTCGGCAGATTTTCCAGGCGCTCGGCCATGAAGCCGCCAGCCTCGGCACGGTCGGGATCGTCACCTCAAAGGGCGCGCGCTATGGCTCGCTGACCACGCCAGACCCGGTTTCGCTGCATGAGATGCTACATGGCCTTGACCAGGAGAGCATCACGCATCTGGCGATGGAGGCCTCCTCGCATGGGTTGGATCAGCGCCGGCTGGATGGCGTGAGGCTCAGCGCCGCAGCCTTCCTCAACCTGGGCCGCGACCATCTCGATTATCACCCGACAATGGACGAGTATTTCGCCGCGAAGCTTCGCCTGTTCGAGCTTCTGCCCGCTGACAAACCAGCCGTGATCAATGCCGATGATGAATGGAGTGCGCGTGCAATCGCGGCAGCGGAAACATCAGGGCGGGCTGTGCTGACAGTCGGGGCGAAGGGCGAGGCGTTGAAGCTGCTGGCAACGGTGCGCGAAGGCTTTGCCCAACGCCTGACCATTGAGGCGGAAGGTAAGGGAGAGCGCGCGCGCCACGACGTGCTGTTGCCCTTGGCGGGCGATTTCCAGGCCGCGAATGCGCTGGTGGCCGCCGGCCTTGCCATTGCGACAGGTGCGAAGGCCAAGGATGCAATCGCAGCCATCGCTCATCTCACAGGCGTGCCGGGCCGGCTGGAGCGCATCGGGGAGGTCAATGGCGGTTTGGCCATCGTGGATTATGCCCACAAGCCGGATGCACTCGCTGCGCTGCTCGCCACGCTTCGCCCCTATGCGACAGGCAAACTCATTTGCGTGTTCGGTTGCGGCGGCGACCGCGACAAGGGTAAGCGCCCAATCATGGGCCGCATCGCCATGGAGCGCGCTGACCTCGTGATTGTTACCGATGACAACCCACGCACCGAGACGCCAGCCGCCATCCGCGCCGAGGTGATGGTTGGCGCTGCCGGGGTTGGCTCGGCCATATTGACGGAGATCGGAGATCGCGAGGCTGCCATCCGGCATGGGGTCTCCCTGCTCTCCCCCGGCGATGTGCTGGTGGTGGCCGGCAAGGGCCATGAAACCGGCCAGATTATCGGCGACCGGGTGCTGCCCTTCTCCGATCACGACGTGATCACCAAAGCCATTTCGGACCGCACCACATGATTTCGGACCGCCACATGAGCAATACGCCCCTCTGGACCCTTGATGCCTTTCTGGCCGGCAGCGGCGCGCAGCTCGATGGCAACGCGCCTGCCGCCATTACCGGCATCTCGATCGACACGCGCACGCTGGAGCCGGGCGATGCATTCTTCGCCATTCAGGGCGAGGCGCGCGATGGCCATGATTTCGTGGCGGCGGCACAAGCCGCGGGCGCAGGCATCTGCGTGGTGGATGAGGCCCATGCATCCGCGCTGGCGGGCCATGGCCCTCTCGCCATTGTGCCGGATGTGCTGCGTGCCATGGAGCAGCTTGGGCAGGCGCGGCGCGCGGAGCTGAAGGCGCGCGTGGTGGCCGTGACAGGTTCAGTCGGCAAGACCGGCACCAAGGAGGCGCTGCGCCTTGTGCTGGAGCGTCAGGGCAAGACCCATGCGCCGGTTGCCTCCTACAACAACCATTGGGGCGTGCCGCTCACGCTGTGCCGCACGCCGGCTGATGTCGATTATGCCGTCTATGAAATCGGCATGAGCAATCCCGGCGAGATCGCGCCACTGGCGCGCATGGCCCGCCCGCATGTCGCGATCATCACCACAGTCCAGCCCGTGCATCTGGCATCGTTCGACTCGGTCGATGCCATTGCCGATGAAAAAGCCGCGATCTTTGAGGGGCTGGAGCCGGGCGGCATCGCGGTCATCAATGCCGATGTGCCGCAAACGTCCCGGCTACGTGCCCATGCCATGGCTGGCAAGGCGGGGCGTGTGGTCAGCTTTGGTGAAAGCGCGGGCGCGGATACGCAGCTGATCTCCGCCAAGCTGCTCGCGGACATGTCAACTGTCGAAGCGCGTATTCTTGGCCATGATGTGCTCTACAAG
>JBOFIL010000226.1:0-3376 GCA_051650165.1 Allobosea sp. | reverse complement strand
CGGGGCGGGCATAGATCAGATCAAAGGATGAGCGCGTGAAGTGCCGCTGCGCGATCTCGACCGCGCGCAGCGCTTCCGAGACGGTGTGCATCCGCCCCAACGCTTTGAGGTCAGCATCATTGAGCGCCTGCACACCCAGCGACACGCGGTTGACACCTGCCTTGCGGAAGCCCGCGAAGCGCGTGGCCTCCACGCTGGTGGGGTTGGCCTCCAAACTGACCTCGACATTCGGATCAATGGCCCACGCTCCGCCGATCGCATCGAGGATCGCGCCGACGGTCGCTGGCTCCATTAGTGAGGGCGTGCCGCCGCCAAAGAAGATCGACGACACGGTGCGGCCCGGTGCAAGCGCGGCGCGGTGCTTGATCTCGGCCTTGAAGGCCGCGACATAGCGCGCCTGATCCGGCGGCTCGCGGCGGACATGGCTGTTGAAATCGCAATAGGGGCATTTGGCGAGGCAGAACGGCCAATGCACATAGATGGCAAAGCCGGCATCCGCTGTCGGGTTGGCCGCAGGGTTGATGGGTGCGTGCGCGTTCATGCCAATACCCTCATGCCATTTTCCTCAGGCAGGCGGCGGCAAGCAGCTGGAAGGCGCGCGCCCGGTGCGAGAGCGCCCGTGAGCCATCTTCTGGAATGCCATGTTTCTGCGTTGAGCTCATTTCGCCGAAGCTCAATGATTCGCCATTCGGCAGGAAGATGGAATCGTAACCGAAACCCTGTGTGCCGCGCTCCGGCCAGATGATTTGCCCAAACACACGGCCCTCGAAGAGTTCCTGATGGCCATCTGGCCAGGCGATCACCAGCGCCGAGACGAAATGCGCGCCGCGCTGCTCAGACTCTGTCGCGCCGCGCAGTTGCAATTCGCGCGCGACACGTTGGCGGGCCGGGCCAAAATCCTTTGGCGAAGTGGCGGTTCTCTCTGCCCAATTGGCGGAAAACAGTCCCGGCGCGCCATCGAGTGCAGCAATACAAATGCCAGAATCATCGGCGAGCGCCGGCAAGTTTGCCGCTTTCGCTGCCGCATGCGCCTTGATCGCGGCATTCTCCGCAAACATATGGCCGGTCTCGTCAGGCTCGGGCAGGCCAAGCTCGCCGGCTGACACCAGCTCAATGCCATAGGGTGCCAGCAGCTCGCGCATCTCCTTGAGCTTGCCGGCATTATGGGTCGCGATCACGACCCTGCCCGAGATGAGGCGATGGTTGTTCATCCCCCGATCGCGGCCTTCTGCATCGCCACCAGCCGCGCCGTGGCGCTTTTGGCGAGCGCCAGCATGGCCGTGAGGTCATCCTCAGTGAAGGGCGCGCCTTCCGCCGTGCCCTGCACCTCGACAATGCCGCCGGTGCCGGTCAGCACGAAATTGGCGTCGGTCTCCGCGCCTGAATCTTCCAGATAGTCGAGATCGACCACCGGGCGGCCCATGACGATGCCGCAGGAAATTGCCGCCACATGATCACGCAGGGGCTTCTTGCCAGCAGGGATCATGGAACGCGCTTCCATCCATTTCAGTGCGTCATGCAGCGCCACCCATGCGCCGGTGATGGAGGCCGTGCGCGTGCCGCCATCGGCCTGGATGACATCGCAATCGACCACGATCTGCCGCTCGCCCAGGGCGGTGAGATCGACGACGGCGCGAAGCGAGCGCCCGACAAGGCGCTGTATTTCCTGTGTGCGGCCCGATGGCTTGCCGGCTGTTGATTCGCGGCGTGTGCGCTCATGGGTTGCGCGCGGCAGCATGGCGTATTCGGCGGTGACCCAGCCCTTGCCGGTGCCGCGCAGCCAGGGCGGAGCCTTTTCTTCGACGGAAGCGGCGCACAGCACCTTTGTTTCGCCAAAGGAAACGAGGCAGGAGCCCTCGGCATAGCGCGCGACATTGCGCTCCAGCGTGACTTTCCGCATCTCGTCGGGTTGGCGGTTGGAAGGGCGCATGAGGACATCCTTGTTGAGGGTTTGCCGCTTCTAGGCCGGCGCGGGCGCGAAGGCCAGCATCTTGCGCGCTTAAGCCAGAGGCGACACATAGGGAGCATGAGCGATCTCACTGGCGATCACGGCCTGTCAGCCTCCGGCATAACCTCTTCCGGGGGCTTGATCGGGCTTGACCAGCGCTCGCGCGAGATTTTCCGCCAGATTGTCGATGGTTATCTCGCGACTGGCGAACCCGTCGGCTCGCGCAACATCGCACGCTTGCTGCCCATGTCGCTGTCGCCAGCAAGCGTGCGCAATATCATGACGGATCTGGAGCGCGCCGGCCTGATCTATGCGCCTCACACCAGCGCGGGGCGGCTGCCAACCGAAATCGGTCTGCGCTTCTTCGTTGATGCCATCATGGAGGTCGGCAATCTCACACAGGAAGAGCGTGGCCGCATCGATGCGCAGGTCCGCGCCGCTGCGGATGGGCGCAGCATGGAGGCGGCGCTCGCCGAGGCCACGATGCTGCTCTCCGGTCTCTCGCGTGGGGCGGGCGTCGTCGTGACGTCCAAGGCCAATGCGCGCCTCAAGCACATCGAATTTGTTCGGCTTGATCAGGCGCGCGCGCTGGTCGTGCTGGTGTCTGAGGATGGCGGGGTCGAAAACCGCTTGCTGGATTTGCCGGCCGGGCTGCCGGCCTCTGCGCTCACTGAAGCCGCGAACTATCTCAATGACCGCATCCGGGGGCGCACACTCGCTGATCTGCGCGGCGAGGTGGAGCGCCGCCGCGGCGAAATGGCTGCCGAGCTTGATGAGATCACCGCTAGGCTGGTCGAAGCAGGCCTCGCAACCGCCGCAGGCGTGGGGCCTGAGCGTCAACTCATCGTGCGCGGGCAGGCCAATCTCTTGGAAGACCTGTCGGCGCAATCAGACCTTGAGCGCATCCGACTGCTGTTCGCTGATCTCGAAACGCAGGCAGATGTGATCGATCTCATTTCGCGCGCCGAGGCGGGTGATGGCGTGCGCATTTTCATCGGCTCGGAGAACAATCTCTTCTCGCTGTCCGGCTCATCGCTTGTCGCCGCGCCCTTCCGCGATGCCGAGCAGCGCATTGTCGGCGTTGTCGGCGTCATTGGCCCCACTCGGCTGAACTATGCCCGCATCGTGCCGATGGTTGATTACACGGCAAGGGTTGTGGGCCGCCTGATGGACCGGGGGTAAGCCTAAAGCGCTGTCGTCATGAACAGGCTGCTTGTGATGTCAGGATAATCCGCGAATGGCCCGCAGACAGCAAAGCCATGCGCCTCGTAGAGCGCGACTGCTGGCTTGAAATAATCCCACGAGCCGGTTTCAAGCCACAGCCGCGTCATGCCATCAGCCTTCGCGGTGTTCATGAGGTGCGCCAGCATCGCGGCACCAATGCCCTGCCTGCGCGCATCGCGATGTGTGTGCATGGATTTGATCTCG
>JBOFIL010000225.1:0-2008 GCA_051650165.1 Allobosea sp. | reverse complement strand
AGACATTCAGCAATGCCCAGCGCACCGTGCATGTCATCCGCAATATTCCAGACCGGGCGCGTGAGCCCAGCCGGGAGTATCCATCGTTGAAAGCGCAGTTCGGCCTCAGTGAAGATCGCTTTGTGCTGCTGTGGCAGGGCGGCATCGGCCCGTCTCGCATGATTGAGCCCATTATCGAGGCGCTTGCCTTTGCGCCAGCCTGCACGCTGATTATCCGCGGGCCGGAGATCGAGACCTATGGCCCAGGTTATGCCGCCATCGCGGCGCGGATCTGCGCAAATGATCGCCTGTTGCTTGCCCCCGCCGTGCCCTCGCGCGATGTGGTGGCGGCGGCGCGCGGCGCGGCTGCCGGCATCTGGACGCTGCCGAACCTGTGCAAGAATTTCAGCTACGCGCTGCCTAACAAGATATTCGAATACCTTTCATCTGGCTTGCCGGCGCTGGTCGCGCATTATCCCGAGGCCAAGCGATTGGTGGAGGAGCATCAGGTTGGCCTGACCTTTGATCCTTACGATCCGCGCTCCATTGCCAACGCGATCAACCGGCTGGTGGATGATCCGGCCTTGAAGAGGCAGCTCGCCGCCAACACCGATAGGGCGCTCAGCGTGATGGATGCGAGCGCTGAATGGCGCAAGCTGGTGGCGGTTTATGATGCGCTTCAGGGCGCTGCGCCCGCTAAACTACTGGACGCCACACCCGCCGCTGGCTAGGACGACGCCAGTTTTCTCATCAAGCTTCAGTTTCAATCAAGGACCACGATTTTGCGCGCAAGCAGCGTTTCCCATTTCCGCCCCGCCCATCTTGGCAACCAGCCCTTGACCGTCGAGGCCTTCGTCTCGGATGGCGACCAGATTGTTGAGGGCGTGCTGAAGGCTGCCGATGGGCGCTGGGTGCCAATCATCAATGGCGTGCCGACCTTCCTGACAGGCGTGCTCCAGCAGGATCTCACGGCTTTCGCGCAGAAGCACGGGCTGGCGCTGCATGCCACGCAGGCGCGCGCCGCAGCCTCCGAGCAGGCCAAGACCAACGAGACTTTCTCGGACAAATGGACCCGCTTCAAGAATTACGGGCTGGAGCCGCAGCATCAGGAGTTTCTCTACGGCTGGTTCATGAAGAAGTTCAACCTGGCCACCCTTGAAGAACTCAAGGCCTTCCATGCCAAGCGCAAGCGCATTCTCGAATGTGGCCCCGGCTCAGGCTTCAATTCGCGCTTCATGGCCGAGCAAACCAAGGGCGAAGTCTTCGCGCTCGATATTTCGGCGGCGGCGATCACGACCTATGAGAACACGCGCGATCTGCCGAACTGCACCGTGGTGCAGGCCGATCTGATGGAAGCGCCGTTCCCTGACAATCACTTCGATTTCATCATCGCCGATGGCGTGCTGCACCATACGCCAGACACCCGCGCGGCGGTGGAGTCGCTCTACGCCAAGCTCCAGCCGGGCGGGCAGTTCTTCTTCTACATTTACAAGAAGATGGGCGCTTCGCGCTATTTCACCGATGGACACATCCGCGAAAGCTTCATGAAGCTCGCGCCGGATGAGTGCTATGCCGCCTGCGAGGGCCTGACCGAGCTAGGCCGCGAACTCTCGCGCCTCGGGGCCAAGATCACGCTGGAAAAACCTATCCCGGTGCTGGGCATTCCCGCCGGCACGCATGATGTGCAGCGGTTGATCTATTACAACTGGGTCAAGTGCTTCTGGAACGAGGCCTTCGATTACGAGACCAACAACATGGTCAATTTCGATTGGTATCACCCGCACAATGCCTGGCAGCACACGCAGGAAGAGGCCGAAGGTTGGTTGCGCGATCTGGGTGCCAAGGAATGGCAGATCAATGATGCCAACCCCAACGGCATTTCGGTGCTGGTGACCAAGCCGCTCTGACGTAATGCAAGCCAAGATGGCCGCCAAGCTGCACATCCTCATCACGGGCGCTTCCGGCTTTGTCGGGAATGCGCTGGTGCGCATGGCGCTGGCTGAAGGCCATCGCGTCACGGCGCTGGTGC
>JBOFIL010000224.1:0-6624 GCA_051650165.1 Allobosea sp. | reverse complement strand
GATGGTGCGCTCCGAGAACACCACGAAGCTGAGTGACCGCACGATGACAGTGCGGTTCGATGCCAATGTCTCGCCGAACCTGCCGTGGCGGTTTGCTGCGGAGGCAAGCACTGTGGATCTGCGTCTCGGCGAGACGCGTATCATCTCCTACAAGGTGACCAACACCTCGGACAGGCCCACCACAGGCATGGCGACATTCAATGTTCAGCCGGCACAGTCGGGGGCGTATTTCGTCAAGATCCAGTGTTTCTGCTTCACCGAGCACACGCTGCAACCCGGCGAGAGCATGGAGGCCCCTGTGGTGTTCTATGTCGATCCCGAGATCGAGCAGAATGCCGAGCTGTCCAAGCTGAAATCCATCACCCTCTCCTACACCTACTTCCCGGCCAAGGGCGGACAGCCCATCGCCGAAGCAGGTGGAGAAGCGGGGAAACCAAAGCTATAGAGCAATTGCGAAGCGGCGCTGTTTCTGCAAAACAGGCCGTCAATATCTGAGCGGAGATACAAATGGCCGACGCGCACGCCAAGCCGGAACATGATTATCACCTCGTCGACCCCAGCCCATGGCCGTTCATCGGCGCGCTGAGCGCGCTGATCCTCGCCATTGGCGCGGTGATGTCGATGAAGGGCCTCACCCTTGGCGGCATGAAGGCTGGCCCGCTGGTGCTGGGTTTTGGCGCCATCGGCGTGCTTTACACCATGCTGGCCTGGTGGACGGACGTGACGCGCGAGGCCGAGCATCAGGGCCATCACACCCGCGTGGTGCAGATCCATCATCGCTACGGCATGATGATGTTCATCGCCTCCGAAGTGATGTTCTTCGTGGCCTGGTTCTGGGCCTATTTCGACGCCAGCATCTATGCCGGCGAGACAATTCAATACACCCGCGCGGAATTCCTGGGTGGACAGTGGCCGCCCAAAGGCATCGAGACTTTCGATCCTTGGCATCTGCCGCTGCTCAACACGCTGATCCTGCTGACATCCGGCACCACCGTGACATGGGCGCACCATGCGCTGATCCATGGCGACCGTCAGGGCCTGAAAAATGGCCTGTGGCTGACCGTGATCCTCGGCGTGCTGTTCACTGTGTGCCAGGCCTACGAATATGGCCACGCCACATTTGGCTTTTCTGGCCATATCTATGGTTCGACCTTCTACATGGCGACCGGCTTCCACGGCGCGCATGTCATCATCGGCACCATCTTCCTCGCCATCTGCCTTTACCGGGCCTATCTCAACCACTTCAAATCCGAGCAGCATCTCGGTTTCGAGTTCGCCGCCTGGTATTGGCACTTTGTGGATGTGGTCTGGCTGTTCCTCTTCGCCGCCATCTATGTATGGGGCGCAGGCGCGTCGGCAGCTCATTGAGGCAGGTTGCCTTAGATTTCTCGCATCAGGGCGGCGCATTGCCGCCCTTTTGCTTTTGAGGACCGCGCATGACCCTTGCCGCCAAACGCATTCCATGGGTGCTGCTGGGCTGCGCTCTGACAGCGCTGGCGATCCTGATCGGGCTCGGAAGCTGGCAGTTGCAGCGCCGCGCCGAAAAAAGCGCCTTCATCGCGCAGTTGCGGGCAGAGGCTTTGGCGACCCCGCGCGATGGCTGGCCAAGGCCCGGCGAGGCCGCACGAGAGCTTGGCAGATTCACGCTTCAGGGCGAGTATGTCGCCGGCAGCCAAGCCTATGTGCGCGTCACCGTCGAGCCTTTGGGGCTGGCGCTTTATGTGATCACGCCGCTCAAGCTGGATGATGGGCGGGTGGTGCTGGTCAATCGCGGCGCAGTGCGGGCCAATGTGGATGGCGGACCGCGCGCGGCATCGGTTCCGCCTGCGGGGCGCATCAGAATCACCGGCTTTCGCCGCATGCCCGAAAAGCGCTGGCGCTTCAGCGCAGTAGATGATCCGGCACGGTTGATCTTCGCGGTGCGTGATCCGGCTCTGATCGGGCAGGCATTGCAAGTGCCGGCTGATGCTTCAGCGTTGCTGGAGCTTGAGCGCACAGGAGCAGCCGCGGATGCAGCAGCACCACTCGCCACACAGGCCGAGGCTCTGATCGCGCGCATTCCGAATGATCACCTCAATTATGCACTGACATGGTTTGGCCTGGCGCTGACCCTCCTCGGCGTGCTGATCGCGTTCCTCATCCGCAAGCAGCATGATGGCGAGAGCCGTCTGCCTAAACCCTGAAATGCATCGCCGCTTTGCCCGGCGGGCATGCAAGGGTATAGGGCGCTAGATAAAGAGGATTTCAACTGGTGCGACACATCTCGACACGGGGCGAAGCCCCGGCGCTCAGCTTCAATGAGGCATTGCTGGCGGGCCTCGCCCGCGATGGCGGGCTCTATGTGCCGGAAGCCTGGCCGGTGCTTGGCCCTGACGAGATAACCGGCTTTTCCGGCCGACCCTATCAAGATGTCGCCAAGCGCGTTCTCGGTCTGCTTTCGGCAGGTGACATTCCGGACGATGAACTCTCCACCATCATCGATACGGCCTATGCCGCCTTTGCGCACAAGGCCGTGTGCCCGCTGGTGCAGATTGCCCCCGGCCTGTTCGTGCTGGAGCTGTTTCATGGCCCGACGCTCGCCTTCAAGGATGTGGCGATGCGGTTTCTGGCCGGCGCGATGGACCGCGAGCTGAAGCGCAAGGGCCAGCGCGCCACAATCGTGGGCGCAACATCGGGCGATACGGGCTCGGCGGCCATCGATGCGTTTCGTGGCTCGGAACAGGTCGATGTGTTCATCCTGTATCCGCATGGGCGCGTCAGCGAGGTGCAGCGCCGGCAGATGACGACGCCGACTGAAGACAATGTCCACGCCATCGCCATTGATGGCACATTTGATGATTGCCAGGCGCTGGTGAAGGGCATGTTCAATCACCATGCCTTCCGTGATGGGCTGGCGCTGTCAGGCGTCAATTCGATCAATTGGGCGCGGATCGTGGCCCAATCGGTGTATTACTTCACCGCTGCTGTCTCGCTTGGCGCACCGGCGCGAAAAGTGGCCTTCACCGTGCCAAGCGGCAATTTCGGCAATGTGCTGGCGGGCGATGTCGCACGGCGCATGGGCCTGCCCCTTGGCCAGCTCACCATCGCCACCAACGCCAATGACATTCTCACGCGGATCTTCAAGAGTGGCGGCGCGGAGCTCACCAGCGTGATGCCGACGCATTCGCCCTCGATGGATATTCAGGTCTCGTCGAATTTCGAGCGCACGCTGTTCGAGGCGCTGGGCCGCGACGCCGGCTCGCTTCGCGCCATCATGGCCAATGTGGCGCAGAGCGGCAGCTACCGCCTGCCGCAATCAGCAATGGCACAGCTGAACGCCGTCTATGCTGCGGGCCGCTGCGGCGAGGATGAGACGCTGGCGACCATGGCGCGGGTTCACGCCACAACCGGCTATGTGCTTGATCCGCACACTGCCGTGGGTGTGCATGTGGCGGAGAAACGCCAGACACTTGACCCCGCCGTGCCGATGGTGGTGCTGGGCACCGCACACCCCGCCAAATTCCCCGATGCGGTGGAAAAGGCGATTGGCAAACGCCCTGCCCTGCCGGAACATCTGGCCGATTTGCTGGAGCGGCCTGAGCGCCTCACGCGGCTACCCAATGATCAAGGCGAGATCGAGCGTTTCATCGCTGGCCGCTCACGCGCCGCAAAAGGACATGCTGCAAAAGGACATGTAGCATGAGCCATGCCCTGAACGACCCCGTGCGCATCACGCGGCTGGCCTCTGGCCTCACCATCGTCAGCGAGAGGCTGGAGCATTGCGCCACCGTCTCGCTCGGCGTGTGGATTGCTGCAGGCAGCCGCCATGAGGGCGAGCATGAGCATGGCCTCTCGCATCTGCTTGAACACATGGCCTTCAAGGGCACGAAGCGCCGCTCTGCCATTGCGCTCGCCGAGGAGATCGAGGCCGTGGGCGGCGACATCAATGCCGCCACATCGATCGAATACACCTGCTACACGGCCCGCGTGCTGGAAGACGACCTGCCGCTGGCTGTGGATATTCTCTCGGATATTCTCGTTGAGCCGCTGTTCGACGCCGAGGAGCTGGTGCGCGAAAAGCAGGTGATCCTGCAGGAAATCGCGGCTGTCAACGACACGCCGGATGATCTGGTCTATGACGCCTTCATCGCGCAGGCCTACCCCTCACAGCCGATGGGCCGGCCCATTCTGGGCACACCGGAAACGGTCAACGCCTTCACGGCTGATGATCTGAGGCGCTATCTTGCCACGCATTATGTGCCATCGCGCATGGTGGTGGCGGCGGCGGGTGCGGTCGATCATGACAGGCTGGTGGCCTTGTCGGAGGCCGCTTTTGCGCCCTTCGCCGGGCGGCCAGAGCCAATCGCAGCGCCAGTTGCGAGCTATTCAGGCGGCGAGACGCGGCTGACTGAAGCGCATGAGCAGATGCATCTGGTGATTGGCTTTCCCGGGTCAAGTTTCGTTGGCGGGCAGAATTATGCGCTGCAGATATTCTCGGGTCTGCTGGGCGGGGGCATATCCTCGCGGCTGTTCCAGGAGGTGCGCGAAAAGCGCGGCCTTGCCTACATGATCGACGCGTTTCACTGGCCCTTCAGCGATACGGGCCTGTTCGGCATTGGTGCTGCCTGTGCGCCCAAACAGGCGCGTGAACTCGTCGAGGTCACGCTCGATTGCATGGCAAGAGCCGCGCGCGATGCCACCCAGGCCGAGCTGGACCGCGCCCGCATGCAGATGAAGGTGGGGCTGCTCGCCTCGCTGGAAAGCCCCGGCGGCGTGGTGGATCATCTTGCGCGGCAGATGCTTGCCCATGGCAAGGTCACGGCCCGCGCCGAACTCGCTGCAAGGCTTGATGCCGTGACACTGGATGAGGTGCGCCGCGCCGGATCAGCCTTGCTGTCAGGGCCGCCAACACTCGCGCTTGTCGGGCCAAAGATGCGGATCAAGCTTCCGCCACTCGCGGAGCTGATGCCAAAGGCGACGCCTGCCATCATCAAGGGTGCGGCCTGACCATGGCTGCGCACGCTGGCTTCTCAGGCTTTGCCCTCGAGACGCAAACGCATTTCCTTTTGACGCCAAATCTCATCTTGCGTCCGCCGCGGCGAGCGGACTTCCATGCCTGGGCCACACTGCGCCATGCCAACCGTGCTTTCCTCAGCGAATATGAAATCCTGTGGAAAGAAGAAGAGCTGAACCGGTATAATTTCCAGCTCAGGCTGCGCCATATCCGCGAACAAATGACGCGCGGTGATGGCTATTCCTTCCTCGTGCTGCGCCGCGAAGATGCGCGGTTGATGGGCGGCATCGTGCTCTACAACATCCGCCGGGGTGAACTGGAAACCTGCACAGCAGGCGCCTGGATGGGCCGCCAATACGCCATGAGCGGCCATATGAAAGAGGCCATGCGGGCACTGGTGCCCTATGCATTCAACACGCTTGGCCTCAGCCGCATGGAGGCAGACAGTCAGGCCGGCAATGAGCGGGCAATCCGTGTGCTGGAGGCTGTCGGCTTCCAGCGCGAGGGGATCGCGCGGCGACAGCGCTGGCAGAATGGCGAATGGCGTGACCATGTGCTGCTGGCACGCCTTTCCCCCGAGCGCGAGGCAGCGGGCCATACGCCACCCCTTGCGGTGTCAGAGAGCCTTGCACAGGTGCCTCCACAAAACGCGCCAGCCCAGGCCGAGATCAAAACGAAGCCACGCCAAAAGAAGCGCAAGTCCACACAGGCATTGCGCGCATGACAGCCCAAGCTGCCTTGCCCTTGCCGCACGCGGGCGATACCAACATGGCTCCTCAACCTGCCCTGTTGTGCCCGGTCCTTGCCTTGCCTTTTGTGAACGCCCCCACCCACCGCATCCTGACGCCAGATTGGCTGGCCGCATTCCTGGCCCTCGCGCTGGCAATGTTAGCGGCTGTGCTCATGGCTGGGCCTGCTGCAGCAGTGACCGCGATCCGTGTCGCGCCTGATGTGCCGGCGATTGACCTGACAGCTGCGGTCGAGCGCAACCGCTCGGATGGCGATGTTATCCAGATTTCGACCGCGCCGGGACCGGATGGCATCGTGCGCCGCATCGCCGTGCGCGCCCGCGAGACTGGCGCACGGCCAGACTGGATCGTGTTCGCGCTCACCAATGATGGCGAAGAGCAGATTGACCGCCTGCTGGTCGCGCCCTTCCACCGCCTGATCGGCTCTGGTGTGATCTGGCCAGACCTTGGCTCATCGCGCATCAACGCGATCACCGCCAGCCAAGGCATCAGCCCGGAGCGGGATGCCTCGCCCGACTCAGATGTGTTCCTGATCACGCTTGATCCGGGCACAACGGTGACCTTCGTCGGCGAGATGACAGGCGCAAACCTGCCACAGCTCTATCTGTGGGAGCCTGATGCCTACAGGAACAAGGTCAATGGGTTGACGCTCTACAAGGGCATCATCATCGGCATTGCAGGATTGCTCGCCCTGTTTCTCACCGTGGTGTTCGTGGTGAAGGGCGCGGTGATCTTCCCTGCCGCTGCAGCGCTGGGCTGGGCTGTACTCGCCTATGCGGCGCTTGATTTCGGATTTTTCCAGCGCATCCTGCCGCTGGCCTCCTCGACCGAGCGCATTTACCGCGCGGCCACCGAGGCGGCGCTTTCCGCCACGCTGCTGGT